>JAOZMR010000017.1 GCA_029934215.1 Pontiellaceae bacterium
AAGCCGCCATCGACGGGCTCTACGTCATCCGAAGCAGTGTCAACAAAACCCACATAACCGACCCCGAACTCGTAGCTAGCAATAAAAATCTTGAAATCAGATATGTATATCATTTTCAGAAACTCGGTCTAAAGGCTGTTCATTCGATGCTGTACGTTCATCTTTGTTATTGGCGATTCCAACCCTTGGAACTTTTTCTTTCCCACTTCTTATGTTTCCTCACGATTAAAGCGTAAAACTGAAACATCCCATCATTCTTCTGTCAATTATTGTCGCTTCGCTTCTTTTTTGGGAATACAAAAAGCACGTTGGGAATACCTCAGGTCTGCGAAAATAGCCCCAGCTCTATTGCGGGTGAAGAGGGAGAGAGTTTTTGCAGAATGATTGACGGCAGAATGATGGGGCGGATTAAGCGTTAGTGGAGAATTTCGAGAGAATCATTGTCGAAAATCGCAGTACTATAGGGTCTACTTCACCCCTGAAAACAACGGTGATTACGCTTAACATCCCGCCCATTAGAGGGGTGCCGCAGGCGGGCGAGTTCTTTGGTGGGTGAAGTTTTTTACGAAACAAAAGGAGAAAGCTCGCGTAAGCGTTGTACGATTTTTGGTAGTTCGATGAGTATTGCGTCGATATCTGCTTCTGTGTTGTAGGTGCTGAGACTAAAACGGATGGACCCGTGAACGGACATTCCTTCCACCTGCATGGCGCGTAATACGTGGGATGGTTCTAGTGATCCGGAGGCGCAGGCGGAGCCGGTCGAGGCGCAAATGCCTTTGTCGTCGAGCATCAGGAGTATGGCTTCGCCTTCGATATAATCAAAACTGATGTTGGATGTGTTCGGTAGGCGCTCCGCCGGAGCACCATTGAGACGCGCTCCGTGGCAGCTCTTGAGGAGCCCAGCTTCGAGACGATCGCGCATCGCTTTTACTCGTACGTTTTCTTCGTCCATGTGCTTGGATGCCAAATTGCACGCCACACCCAATCCAACAATGTATGGGACGTTTTCGGTTCCAGCTCGGCGTCCTCGTTCTTGATGCCCGCCGAGGATTAGCGGTTTCACTTTTGTTCCTCGGCGAATGTAGAGTGCGCCGACGCCTTTGGGCGCGTGAATTTTGTGTCCGGAAAGTGATAGCATGTCGATAGGCAATTCACTGACGTTCATCGGGATTTTTCCGACAGCTTGTACGGCGTCGGCATGAAATATTCCGCCGAATTCGTGGACCATTTCGCCGATTAAGCCGACGGGGAAAATCATGCCGGTTTCGTTGTTCGCCCACATGATGGAGGTTAAACTTCTCCCCGCCTTCACCTCGCGTTGAAGCGTTTCGACGTCTAGGCGACCTAGTTTGTCGACCCCGAGTTTTGTTAAACGGAACCCACGATCTTCGAGGTAGTGGCATGGGCCAGAAACTGCGGCGTGTTCCACTTTTGAGGTGATGACGTGTGGCGGCTTGTCCATGGCCTCCGCCCCGCCGCGAATTGCGAGATTGTTGCTTTCGGAGCCACAGCTTGTGAAGGTGATTTCTTGCGGGTCTGCGGCACCAATGAGCTCGGCGACTTGTTCGCGGGCGGTTTCTACATATTTTTTGATTTGCCCGCCAAAAACATGCATGCTCGATGGGTTGCCCCAGAGCTCCGTCAAAAATGGGAGCATTGCCTCGCGAACTTCATCCGCAATCTGGGTCGTCGCATTGTTGTCTACATAGACCGTTTTCATTATTTTACCTCCTCAACGATAATGTTTTGAGATACATTATCTTTTAATCGCGCTTCGACAACGTCCTTTAGTGTCACCTGAGAAACCACGCATCCTGCGCAGGCGCCACGAAAACGAACTTTCACGGTATCGCCTGCAACATCGACCAGTTCGAGGTCGCCGCCGTCCTGACGGAGTGCCGGACGAATTTCGCGATCGATCACGTCTTCGATCAGATGAATTTTCTGCAAATTGGTCATCGGTTTTTCTTCACTCGGCACATCATCTGCATTCATGCGAGTAATGATTGCCTCCAGCTGAGGAATACAATTTCCGCATCCGCCCCCCGCTTTACAGGCATCCGTCAACTGCTCGACGGTGGTTACGTGGTTCTCGCGAACGACCTTTTCTATCTCTTTATCTGTCACACCGAAACAGTGGCAAACCACTTCGCCTTCGAGCGCTTTATCCCATTTTTCACCGGTGCGGTAGTTGTAGATTGCGGCTTCGAGCGCCTCGCGCCCCATCACGGAGCAATGCACTTTTTGTTTCGGGAGCCCGCCGAGATAGTCAGCGATATCTTTGTTTGTGATCTCCTCTGCCTCTTTGAGTGTTTTTCCGAGAATCATATCGGTTAGGGCGGACGATGATGCAATTGCGCTTGCGCAACCGAAGGTTTGGAATTTGGCTTCAGAAATCCGACCTTCGTCATCGAGCTTAAACATCAGTTTAAGCGCATCGCCGCAGGCCAATGATCCGACCTCGCCAACGCCGGACGGGTCTTCTACTTTCCCGACGTTGTGCGGGTTACGAAAATGTTCATTTACTTTATCTGTATAGTCCCACATGGGAAACCTCCTTTTGGAGAGATGGAGTTTTGGAGAAATGGAGTTTTGGAGAAATGGAGTTTTGGAGAAATGGAGTTTTGGAAAAATGGAGTTTTGGAAATTCAACTAGAGACTGTTTGAATTGTGAAGGATTCGGATAACCGAGTCAACAACTCATTATTCTATCATTCCCATATTCCAATTCTCCCACACTCCAAAACTCCACTACTCCAATTCTCCATTACTCCAATTCTCCATTACTCCAAAACTCCAATCCCCTCCTACTGTATTTCTAGCATCCGCTGGATGCAACCTACGGCGCGGTCAGCGATATCGCTCGGGACTGTCACGCGAGCCTTCATGTCCTGAAGCGACCAGAGGATTTTTTCAACCGTGATTTTCTTCATATTAGGACAAACCGCACGGTCTGGGTTGATCGGTATGAATGTTTTCCCTGGGTTTTCTGTGCGGAGGCGATAGTTAATTCCTATTTCTGTGACTACTATAAATTCTGTCTGATTCGATTCGGAGGCAAAGTGACACATTTGGCCGGTCGAAAGTAGCTCGTCTGCTAGGTCTCGCACCGGTTTATTGCATTCAGGATGCGCCATCACCACGGCTTCGGGGTGCTTCTTTTTCATTTCAATTATGTCGATATCACGAATGCGTTCGTGTGTTGGGCAGAAGCCGTTGTATAGAATGAATTCTTTACCAAGCTTTTCTGCAACAAATCCTCCGAGGTTGCGATCTGGCACAAATATGATTTCGACCTCTCCCAGCGATTCGCACACCTTCACCGCATTCGATGATGTGCAACAGATGTCGCTTTCCGCCTTTACCTCCGCCGAGCTATTTACGTAGCAGACCACTTTCGCGCCCGGATGTTTCGCCTTAAGTTCGCGAAGTTGCGCCGCGTTCACCATATCCGCCATCGGGCAACCCGAGTCCGGATCGGGTATTAGGATGGTTTTTTGCGGCGATAGAATCACTGCGGTTTCTGCCATAAAATGGACACCGCAAAACACCACGACATCTTCGGTTAGATTCGCAGCCTTTCGGCTCAGTTCAAGCGAATCGCCTGTAAAGTCAGCAATCGCCTGCACCTCGTCACCCTGATAGTTGTGCGCCAAAATGGTCGCACCTCGCTCAGCCTTTAGTTCCTGTATTTGCTCTTCTATTGATTTCATGCGTCAGAATGTAGACCATTTTCCAACGTTTGGAAAACAGATGTTTAATTTTCCTCAGGACAGGGTTAGTTGTTCGTCGTATCTTGGGACGTGTACGGACCAGCCTTTTTCGTGAGAGATTTTTTTTGCGAACGATTTTGCTGCGTCGGCTTCGCCGTGGACGACGAATACTTTTTTCGGCGCGGTGCCGATCCCGCTCAACCAACGGATCAATTCGTTGCGGTCTGCATGAGCCGAGAAGCCGTTGATTTTTTCAATCGCGGCATGAACGGACCAGGATTCTCCGTGAATCCGAATTTCGTCGAGCCCTTCGAGTATGAGCCGTCCTAGAGTTCCGACTGCCTGATAGCCGATGAAGAGGATGGTGTTTTTCCTGTCGGTGATGTTGCTTTTTAGATGGTGCTTAATTCGTCCGCCCGTACACATGCCAGACCCAGCAATGATGATTGCACTGCCTTTCACGTCTTTTATGGCTTTGGATTGATCGACCGAACGGCTCATTTCGAGACCTGGGAAGTCGCACGGATGTTGTCCCTGATGAATCATTTCGTTGGTTTTTGCGTCGAAGAGTTCTGGATGGCGTTTGAAGACCTCGGTGACGCTGACGGCCATGGGGCTGTCGACGAAGGCAGGCAGGTGCGGGATTCGATCTTCTTCCAGCAGATTGCTGAGATGAAAGAGCAGTTCTTGTGTTCGTTCGACGGCGAAGCTTGGGATAATGATATTGCCGCCGCGTTCAACTGTGCGGTTTATGACATCCGCCAGCGCATCGGGTATGGAGGAGACGGGTTTATGGTCGCGGTCGCCGTACGTGGATTCAACGAGGACGTAGTCTGCCGAGCCAATTTCTACTGGGTCGCGGATGATCGGTACGTCCCAGCGCCCGACATCGCCTGAGAAAAGCAGCGTACGCGTTTCGCCGTTTTGTGTGATTTTTAGTTTTATGGAAGTCGACCCGAAGATGTGACCCGCTTCAAAAAACGTGGCGGAGATTCCATCAGCGATTTGCACCTCTTTTTCGTAGGGTGCATTCTTGAAGAGTTTGATTGTTTTCTCGGCATCATCTGTCGTGTAAAGAGCCTCGTAAGGGAACGGACTGCTTCGGCCTTCGCATTCATGACGTTTGAGTTTGTGCTTGATGTCCTCTTCCTGAATGAATGCGGAATCGCGCACGATGATTGTGGCAATATCCGCCGTGGCAGGCGTGGCATAAACTGGGCCCTCGAAACCATCTTTAACTAATTTGGGGACACGCCCGCAATGGTCGAGGTGAGCGTGAGTAAGCAAAACCGCTTGAATGGAGCTGGGAGGCACCGGAAAAGCATCCCAGTTGCGTTGCTTGAGATCTCGCTCTTGATAGAGTCCGCAGTCCACAAGAATCCGCGTATTGTTTGCCTCAATCAGATAGCAGGAGCCGGTCACATTTTGAGCCGCGCCGAAAAAACGAAGTTTGATTTCCATGGAATCCCCTTTCAATATTTTATGTTTTGCATCGTAAATTTAGTGTGTTTCTAGCAAGTTGAGCAATCGCAAACAAGAGCCGAAATGGATCGGTCGTAGGTCGCCTCGCCCTCTTTAGAGAAGAAGCACGCGGGGATTTGCCCCTTCCCACGATGATACGCCACGCACTCGCAACACAGCCCCTTCTTTGCACAGGTATAGGTGCAGTTGCACTCCTTGAGATTCTTTTCTTTATTCGGGCAATTCGTCGTCATACTATTTCTCCAAGATTTCTTCCAACGCATGAATCAAAGCCATCGTCTGCTCATTCGTGCCAACCGTGATGCGTAGACAGTCCCTGGTGCTTTCATCGTCAAACCACCGAATAAACACATTCCGTTTCTTGAGCTCCTCGAAAATTTTCTGCGCACCCGGTTGCGGCGGTTTCACCCAAACAAAATTAGCCTCAGACGGATACACACCGAACCCGAGTTCAGTCAGCTCGTTCGACAGGAATGCCCGAGAATTCTTCACGGCAGACGTAATCGCTTGCATCGTACCATCATCGAGCAGCGCAACACGAGCGAGCTCCTGCGTGATCGTGTTAACGTTATACGAATCCTTAATTTTATAGAGCGCATCAATGAGATTTTGACTCCCAACGCAATAGCCGAAGCGGATGCCCGCCAAAGCGTAGGACTTCGAAAGCGTACGAACAACAATCACGTTTTCGTACTTCGTCGCAAACTCCATGCAGTCCTCGGAGGCGAAATCGACATATGCCTCATCAATCACCACCACCCCCGGAAAGGTTTTCACAAACTCCTCGATTTTCTCCTTTGGAAAAAGCATCCCAGTTGGGGCGTTTGGATTGGGTAAAAAGAAAACAGACGCTTCGTAGTCATCCGGCATCAGCCACCCGAAATGGTCATCCAGCGCCACAGGACGAGTTTCAACATCTTCGATTTGCGACAAAATTGGATAGAGCGAATACGACGGAACAAACGTCCCGACCGAACCGCCCACCGGTTCCACAAACGCACGAACACAAAGAGCCAGCACCTCATCGGAGCCATTTCCCGCAAACACATTACCAAGACCAACCTCATACTTCTCCGCAATCACCTTACGAACTTCAACGCAAAGCGGGTCGGGATATTTCGCCAGTTCAGCAACATTGAGTTCGCTCAAAATATCCTGCACCTCCGGCGAACAAAGCCACGGGTTTTCGTTCGTGTTGAGCTTCACAACATCCTCGCCCTGCGGTTGCTCGCCTGGAACATACCCAGTCATCGCGGCTACAGATCTTCGTATTAAATTCTTCATAGTGTTTCCTTCGTTTTGGAGTCAGAGATGTGGCGATTCGTTTATAAGCCAACAGGCACCACAGTAGGAGATTTTTAGAAGGAATGCAAACAACGAAAAGCAGGAGCGTGAACTTCCAATGGTTGGAAATTTCCAAACCTTGGAACTTCTATGTTCATAGAAGCTGGTGCCCGGGGCGGGAATCGAACCCGCACTTCATTGCTGAAAAGGGATTTTAAGTCCCTTGCGTCTACCGATTTCGCCACCCGGGCACCGAATTATTGTAACGCTTAGGTGTTGTAACTGCTTTTGTTTTTTATCGCGACAAAATTCTGGTTTTTTTTCGCATAGTTGACCTGCATCAAGGCGCCGAACGCATCGTTTCGATACGCTTCATACACTAAAAAAGGATAGGAACGATATGAAACGAAAAATTATAGAGATTGATGAAGAGCTGTGCAATGGATGCGGAAACTGTGTTACAGGTTGCGATGAAGGTGCGCTACAGATTGTGAACGGAAAAGCCAAATTGGTGAACGATGTTTTTTGCGACGGTCTCGGCGCGTGCATCGGCGACTGCCCAACAGATGCACTGAAAATCATCGAACGCGAAGCACCCGATTTTGATGAAACAGCCGTTGAAGAGCATCTAGGAACACAAACCAAAAAACAACCGCCTCCCGGCGGTTGCCCAGGAATGCAGATTCGGTTTGGTGCAGAAACAAACAACGAAAAAACGAAGATCGAACGTCCAGATGTTTCGGGGCAGGTGATCCCGTCTGAGCTGAATCAATGGCCGACGCAGCTGCATCTAGTCCCGCCGGTGGCTCCGTTTTTCAAGAATCGCGAACTCGTCGTGCTCTCCACCTGCGCACCCTCCGCGTCGCCAGATGTCAACTGGCGTTTTATACGCGGACGCGGCATCGTGATCGCCTGTCCAAAACTCGACCGTACAGAGGGCTATCTCGAAAAACTCACAACCATCCTAAAAGCCAACGGCATACCCAAAGTAATCGTCGTACGAATGGAAGTTCCATGCTGTGGCGGACTCTCGATGATGGTTCAGCAGGCCGCAAAACTGAGCGGACGAACGGATTTGATTGTCGAAGAGGCGACGATCAGCTTAAATGGTGATCTGAAAGAAACAAAACAAATCCTGTGAGAGCATCCCGACAAGAAGGAGACAAAATGAACAAACTAAAAGGCAAACCACTCAACCTCAAAACACTCGTCGACTACTCAGATGGCGCGGTCGTAAGCCGTACTCTACTCAAAAAAGAGACAGGAAACATCACACTCTTTTCCTTTGACCAAGGACAGGGACTCAGTGAACACACATCGCCGTTCGATGCTGTTGTTGAAGTCGTTGAAGGAGAAGGCACCTTCATCATCGCAGGCGACGCCCAAACCGTGAAAGCTGGCGAAATGATCATTATGCCCGCCAACATACCGCACGACGTACAAGCCGCCGCCCCATTCAAAATGCTTCTCATCATGATTCGCTCAAAAACATAAGCGTCCAATCTCCACAGAAAGGAACACAATGAAAACCGCTGTATTTAGCACAAAACCGTACGACCGAGAATTCCTTGAACAAGCCAACGAAACGAAGGGACAAGAACTCATATTCCTTGAATCGCGCCTAACCCAACACACCATAAAACTCGCCGAAGGATTCGAGAGCATTTGTGTCTTCGTGAACGACCAACTCAACGCCGCCGTACTCATCGGTCTAAAAAAGGTCGGCGTCAAACACATCGCATTACGCTGCGCAGGATATAACCATGTCGACCTAGCAAGCGCCGACGAACTCGGGCTAGTGGTCACTCGAGTCCCCGCTTATTCACCGTACGCCGTAGCAGAACATGCAATCGCACTCATCCTCTCACTCAATCGCAAAACCTACTGGGCCCACTCTCGCGTTCGGGACGGAAACTACTCCCTCGACGGTTTACTCGGCTTCGATCTCCACGGCAAAACAGTCGGAATCGTCGGAACCGGGAAAATCGGACAATGCCTCGCCGAGGCACTCCACGGGTTTGGCTGCAAACTCCTCGGCGTTGACCAATACGAAAACGAAAGATGTAAAGAACTCGGCTTGAACTACGTACCCTTCAAAGACATGCTAGAACAGGCGGACATCATCAGCCTACATTGTCCGCTGATGCCCGAAACGCACCACATGATCGACAACGAAGCCGTGGCTCGCATGAAACCCGGCGTCATGATCATCAACACAAGTCGCGGCGGACTCATCGACACCAAAGCCGTTACCGACGGGCTCAAATCCAGCAAAATCGGCTACATGGGCCTCGACGTCTACGAAGAAGAAGACGAAATATTCTTTGAAGACAAAACATTCGAGATGCGCCTAGACGACGCCTTCGCCCGGCTCACCACATTCCCCAACGTCCTCATCACCGGCCACCAAGCCTACTTCACCCGCGAAGCACTCACCCGCATCTCCGAATCAACGCTCGCAAACCTAGCCGAATTCGAACAAAGCGAAACCCTCACAAACCGAGTCAGCGCAGCACAATCATGAAAACCCAACCAACCCTAAACAACACCGAATGGATCGAACGGCAGAACGCCATGCGCACCAACCTATCAGACACCCTGTACGCCATGTACTCCGGCAACATCGACGCAATCACCACCAACCCAGCACTCATGAACGTACCGATCGACGATCACTTGACCCACCGAGGCGACGGCGTATTCGAATCGCTCAAATGCATCAACGGACAACTCTACAACGCCAACGCCCACCTCGCACGCCTCCAACACTCCTGCGCCGGAATCGGCATGCCACCCCCCTGCCCCACCAGCGAACTACTACAAATCATCCGCAACACCATCCGCGCAGGCGGACAAAAAACCTGCCTCATTCGCGTCCTCGTCTCTCGCGGAACCGGCACCATGGGCATCGACCCCGCACTCTGCGAAGGCCCCATTCTTTACGTAATCGCCTACCGCCTCACCCAACGCATCGAAAACGGACAGCTTAAACCCGCGCGCGCCTGCCTAAGCTCCATCCCCATCAAACCGCGCCAGCTCGCCACCATCAAAGCCTGCAACTACCTAACCAACGTCCTCATGAAGCTCGAAGCCAGAGAACGCAACGTCGACTTCGTCATCTCCATCGACAAAAACGGAAATCTCGGCGAAGGCGCCACCGAAAACATCGGCATCCTCACCCAAGAAAACGAGCTCCTCCTCCCCACCACCGAACACATACTCGCCGGAACCACCGCCCGCCGTGCGCTCGAACTCGCCCAAACCCTACTCACCGCCGGAACACTAACCGCAGCAGAAACCCGAGACATCTCACCCAAACAAGCCGCAACCGCCAAAGAAATCTTCATCCTCGGAACCACCACCGACTGCACACCAATCATCGAATGGGAAGGCGCCCAAGTTGGCGACGGGAAACCCGGACCCATATCCAAAAAACTTTTAGCGCTTCTTAAAAGCGATATGACCCCAACGAGTGAAACCCTTACGAAAGTATTCTAATGAAAACCCTCATTTCCATAACCCTCATTCTTGTTCTCTGCGGTTGCGCTACCGCGCCGAAAAACACGCTCACACAGGTCTCCACCATCGATGCACTCCTCGCGGGTGTCTACGATGGACAAATGACCACGGGCGAACTACTCACCCACGGCAACTTTGGTATCGGCACCTTCGATGCACTCGACGGAGAAATGATCGTTCTCGACGGCACCGTCTATCAAGTGCTCGCAGACGGCACGGTCCATGTCATGCCAAAAGACACCACCACGCCCTTCGCCGCCGTAGTCAACTTCGAGGCAGATAAAAACGGAAAGATCCAATCCAAGGATCCATTGAACAGCCAAAAAATTCACTCGTTAATTGATGACTTGGCTGAAAATCAAAATTTATTTATCGCAATCCGTTTCGACGGCACCTTTCCGACGATGAAAGTGCGGTCGGTTCCGAGACAGAAAAAACCCTACCCGCCGCTAGCGGACGTGGTAAAACATCAGACGGTATTTGAATACACTAACGTCACAGGCACCGTACTCGGCTTCCGTTGCCCCGCCTTCGTAAAAGGCATCAATGTGCCAAGCTATCACCTGCACTTCATCTCCGACGACCGGAAACTTGGTGGACACATCCTTGATTTCAGCACCATGGACGGCACCCTACAGCTCGACACCTGCAACCGTTTCTATATGGTATTGACCGACCGCGAAGAATTCGCCGTAGCTGATCTTTCGCAAGACCGCACACACGAACTAGAAAAGGTAGAAAAATGATCCCCGACCTACAATCCAGCCTCATTTGCGACGACGTCCGACAAGAACACAACGGCAAATTCATGCTCATCGGACTCTTCGACGCCATACACACCGAAACCTTCCCCACCACATTCGCGAAACTCTGCCTCGTCACCCGCTGGTGTAGCGGCAACGGAACCTTCATCCAACGCTCCCGGATCATACACCCCGACCAACTCACCGTGCTCGTCGAAGGAACAGACGTACAAGTCACCCTACCCTCCACTGAGGCAGCCGCCACCAACGTCGAAGTATTCGTCAACGTCACCTTTCCAGAGCCCGGAACCTATTGGGTCGAAATCCTACTCGAAGGCGACCTGAAGATCCGCTACCCCCTTCGAGTAAATCAGCTAAACCTAACAACGCACTAACTCAGCAAGAGTTTCAAAACAACCTCAAAAACGGAAACACTTGGATAAATTGCGTCAGAGTGCAGTCGGGATGGCGGATCTGCGATCCTGCCATGGGGTCCGGCGGGCTCCTACTTTTAGCTGGCACCGAAATTAAAGATAAAGGCTCCAACGATTACGCGCTCTACGGACAAGAAGCTCTCATACAAAACACCGATTTTCGGGTTTTGCCACGCAAAAGGAACGGTTTATTCACTAATCTACACGAATGGAGCCTAAGAAGAAAGGTTCCCACGGATAGTAAAACGTCCCACATATTGGGGTCAGAGCCGCCATCTGGATCCGTGAGACGTTTTACCATCCACGGGAACCTCTCGCCGTCCTGCCCGTTCCCATTCGTTGCGTACTTCATTCGTTGTGCAAACCCGCCCCATGCGCTTTCCAAGCATTGGAAAAAGAGGTTCACCACGGAGGACTCTGAGGAACATGGAGGTTTTGAAATACTCTGCTCACTCTGCGGCTCTGCAAGGAACACCCAATCCTGCCCGTTCCCGATCTGCGAACATCCACCGTCGCTAACGAGCTATGGAAGGACCAGTCTGCGCAATCTAGCGATAGCGGGCGGACAAACCCCGTTCATCCTTCATTATCCTTCAAAGAAAAACGACCGCTTCGCTTCGTACAATGCAATGGCGACGCTGTTGCTGAGGTTGATCGAGTTTCCCATTCCAAGCATTGGAAGATGAACAGTCCCGTCACACAAGCTCAGCACCTCCCAGGAAACTCCGGCGGACTCTCCGCCAAAAACCAACACGAGCGGCAGGGTGTATTCCATAGAAAAGAGCGGTTCGCTTTTGTCGCACAACTCCATCGCAACAATCGAATTTCCAGCCTGATTTAGTTCTGCAACCAGTGCGGCGGCATCATTTCTACACTCCCAATCCACCCACGTTTCAATCTTCCGCGAAGCCCGCTTGAACTTTGTGCTAAACACCGATTCCGACCCGCAAACCCAAACCTTTTCGATCCGCATCGCATCCGCCACCCGAAAGATGTTTCCCAGATTCGACCCGCTCTTAATTCCATCCAGCATGATGGAGATCTTCCGGCGAGGAATCGTTGCGAACTCCGCCCGCGAAACCTTCCCTGCCCTCAACTCCTCAGATGTTAACTGTCGGTTCATGCAACCCATCTCTTACTGTTAAGCGAGCACCTTCGCAGAACAGGTCGAACACAGAACGTCCGAGGGGAAAAAGATGCCGAGGAAAATAGGACAGCGCTTCCAGCCTGTCCACCGTCGCTCGGATCACCAGAGATGATAGGCTGGACGCACTGTCCAACTTTAAAGACCGCGAGCGAGACGTTCCAAGGCTTGGATAATCCGAATCAGGGCGAGGGTATCGAGGTGACAATATTTCAACAGGGCGGCGCGGACGCGGGCGCGTTCATCTTCGGAGACATCACAAAAGGTGACCCGCACATACTCCGCGTAGGTCGCCATTCCGTCGTCAATCTCCAGCTCGTCATACGACAACTCCGGCACTAGAACCTTTCTATTACCCACAAATCAAGTAAGAGAATGGAGATATCGAAAAACAAACGAAATCCATGCGCGGGCGAGTTTTTGACGGGATAACAGGATTCACTGGATGCTCTCAATCTTGTTGATCAAAATAGACTCGATCATTTACATCGTCGGAAGTCGGCGCGTAGCTCTAATGATATGAATGGAAGCGGTTCCGGCCCAGAAAGTCGCTCAACGGAGCAGGTCTTAGGTACGATTGCCGACGAAACGAACGTTTTATCCAAACTCTACATTGCGCACCAAGTCATCATTACCTGCGCTACCGACCACCATCAGACGCTGTTGCCGGTTAAAGGCGCTCTTAGGCAAGGGAGCCTCTAGCAGTGTGTCGGAGTTTAAAAAGCGATCTGGAAAAAGAATTTCCTCCGTTGAGCTTGATGTTTTTTCGTTTGTAGTGGAGATTTGAATGTTTGTTTAGGAGTGATTTATGAGAAATGGTTTTCGGTTGTTGGTGTTTGTTTTGGCTTTTGTGACGGTTCGGGCGGAGTCGATTGAAATTGTTGAGCGGGTAGCGGGTGAGAAAGACTCGGGGCTGCTTCTTCCGTTTATCGAAAATGGGGGCGTCGAGTGGCGGAGCGCTGCGCCGTTGTGGCGGGGTGAGTCGCTGGATGTTTCGGCGGAGCTTCGCGGCGCGACCTCGCGTGATTTTCTTCTGTTTCAGGTGATTGTTCATGACGCGGTTCAGCAAAATGATTTCCATGGAAAGAATCTCTGGCGTGGCGATACGTTGTATTTGAGTCTGGATGCTCGAAATGATTCGTCTATGGAGCGAAGGATGGATGGTTCGTACGATTCGGATGATGCTGTTTTTGTTTTTGGTCTCGGTTCGATGGGGCCAGAGTTTCAATATGTGAAGAGCGGTCGTTCCGCCGATCAACCTCGGGCGGAGGTGCTGCGTTCGATTGTTCGTGATGAAGCGATGAAGACGACTGTTTATGATGTCGCAATTCCATGGAGCGAGTTGAGCAGTGCTTATGGTCAGTCGTCCGCGCTTGGGTTGGCGTTGTGTGTGGCGCATAAGGATCGTGATGGAAAGGATTTAAGCTGGGGCCGGATTACCGCAGGAAAGACGGAGCCTTGGCTGTTGAATCGCGTCGCTTTGCAGGTTGCTGACTCTGATTTTGTGACGATTGCGCCGCGATGTGTTCGCTTGATCAATGAGCCGGTCTCTGAGGTGGTTGTTGCTGTTCAATCGGTTTCGGATGCAAGGATTGTCGCCCGGTTTGGCAACAAAAAAATCATCATCGATTCTCCGGCGGGCAGCGCTCGGCGTTATGCCATCCGTATTCCGGCGGAGATGGTTTCGATGAAGGCTCATCAGTTACAAGTTAAGGTCGTTTCTGACTCATTAAAGGAGAATGCTATGTTTGATATTACAACCCCCGCTCTGATCGTTGAAAAGTTTCAGGAGCGGGTGACACGTTTAAGGAATTCTGCGGATCATTCGTTGTTGACGGAACATTTGGATTCGACTCTCGCGGTTATTTTGGCGGCGGCGGAACGGTTGCCGTTGGAGAGGGTGGAGCATCCTGAGCGGGTTCGGGAGTTGGTGAATGCTATCGAGGTTATTTCGAGTAAGCTGCCGAAGGAGAATATGGAGTGGGCTGAGTTTCAGAACCGTGGGCTTCCGCTTGTTTTCGCGTTTGTTTCCGAAAGGGATCGTACGCTTCAGTTTTATGCATTGCAGTTTCCGTACAATTGGAATCCGGAGAGGGCGTATCCGCTAACTGTATATTTGCACGGAGCAGGACCGGATAATCCGGTGGATAACTTGCTGACGGCGTTCGATAATTCGCATCAGGATACGTTGTTTACCGAGGATCTAATCGATCCTGAAGATGTTCCGCCGTCTCACCGTGGGTTTGTGCTGGCGCCTTGGGCGCGCGGGAATTCATATTATAGGCACGCAGGGGAGGATGATGTTTGGCAGTCGATCGCGCACGTTTTGGAGAGGTTTGAGGTGGATCGTGATCGGCTATATATGACTGGCTTTTCGATGGGATGTCACGGAGCCTGGGCGCTGGCGGCGCGTACGCCGGATTTATGGGCTGGGATCAATTTGGCGAGCGGGTTTTTCTCAAGAAGCGATACTCGATTTGATTTCTTCGACGAGAATGTGCGCGGCTTGCCTCTAGTGAATTGGGTCGGCGAGATGGATCAACGGATGTTGGATGGAGCGATTCCGTTTCAGAAGCGGATGGAGATATTGGGGGTGAATAGTCAGCTAGAGGTGACGCCCGATCTTCCGCATACCTATCCTTATGAAAATTTTCAAACGAATCTCGGCAAGCTGATGCCGTTTCGTCGCCCAGATTTAAGTGAATTTTCGTTCGTTGCGGATACGGATAGGCATATCGGAAGAAACGGGATTCGACTAAAGGTGGATTTGCCAATCGATATTCATGCGCTCCCTCAGTTTATTTGTCGGCTCGACGGAAACACTGTTCGCATCGATAGCAAAAACACAGATGGGCTAGAGATCGTCCCGCACGAGCTTGGCTTGTCCGGTTCGATTACGATCAACTGGAACGGCGAAAAGGTTTACGAGGGCTCAGACGAAACCGTTGTCCTCGGAGAGCCACTGATTCCTGTCCGTTACCGCTGGGTTCGACCTTTTTAATTGCGGGTTGACACAAAACGCGTCAATTGCAACACTTTTGACAGATGAAGGATGTCATGAGTGCAACAGTCGTTATGAATGAAGAAGCAGGAGAATACTATGTCAATCACCGCAATTAGTCCGCTCGACGGGCGTTATGAATCTAAAGTGTCCGAATTACAGGGCGCATTTTCGGAGTTTGCCCTGGTGCGCAACCGCGTAACGGTCGAAATCCTTTGGATTAAAGCTCTCTGCGCCGAAAAAGGAATTGCCGAGGCCCGCGCGCTGACCAAGGAGGAAATCAAACAGCTCGACGCGATTCTCGAAAACTTTACGCCTAAAGAGGCCGAGCGCGTGAAGGAGATCGAACGCACAACGAATCATGATGTCAAAGCGGTCGAATATTACCTGAAGGAAAAGGTGCAGGGGACCACGCTCGACGAGTTGAGCGAGTTTTGGCATTTTGCTTGTACTTCCGAGGACATTAATAATCTCTCTCATGCAATGATGCTTCAGCAGGGCCGCGCAATGATTGTTGTGCTTCAGCAGGAGGTGATCGCGAGTCTCGCTGAAAAGTCCAAGGCTTGGAAGACCGTGCCGATGCTCGCACGTACGCACGGACAAACCGCGTCGCCGACGACTGTCGGAAAAGAGCTGGCAGTTTTTGTCGATCGTCTGAGCAAAGCCTCGATGGTTTTCCAGGGTGTGGAAATTCTCGGTAAGCTCAACGGGGCGGTCGGTAATTATAATGCGCATCTTAGTGCCTATCCGAATGTCGATTGGGTTGCACTCGCCGCTGGTGTCATTGAAGGCGATTTGGGGCTTCAGCAGAACTCGTTCACCACTCAGATCGAGCCGCATGATTATATGGCGCAACTGTTCGATTCGCTCGCCCGTTTCAATACAATCCTGCTCGATTTCGACCGCGATATTTGGACGTACATCTCCTGGGGCTTCTTCAAGCAGAAAACCATCGCTGGCGAAGTGGGTTCCTCGACCATGCCGCACAAGGTCAACCCGATCGATTTTGAGAATTCCGAAGGAAACATCGGGCTCGCCAATGCACTATTGCGTCACCTCTCAGAAAAACTACCCATTTCCCGCATGCAACGCGATCTCACAGACTCAACAGTGCTTCGCAATATGGGCGTTTCCTTCGGCTACGCCGCGCTTGCTTTCTCTTCGACTCTTAAAGGGCTCGGTAAGCTCGAGCTCAACGAAGATAAGCTCGCCGCCGACCTAGACAACGCATGGGAAGTGCTCGCCGAGCCGATCCAAACCGTCATGCGCAAAGCGGGCATTGAAAAGCCCTACGAAAAACTCAAAGCCCTAACGCGCGGCAAAAAGATCGATCAATCCGCGATCCACGACTTCATTAAAAGCATGGACCTCGAAGAAGAGGACAAAGCGAGATTGCTAGAACTGACGCCAGCCACCTACATCGGCCGTGCCGTCCAAATTGCGGAGCAATTGTAGAACCGCAGAATATCGAACAAGGAACTCCGAATTTCGAAGTTCAATATTCCTTGTTCGATATTCGACATTTCGATCGGTAGAAAAAGACAACTAGATGTCAACGAAGCTAAAACCATCAGTACACGGACTATTGCCCGAAGAACTCGAAGCGTTCTGCCGATCTGTTGGACAGCCCGCGTTCCGTGCAAAGCAGATTTTCGACTGGCTCTATTCCAAGCACGTTTCATCGTTCGACGGAATGAAAAACCTGCCTGCAACGCTTCGCGAACGGCTCGCCGCGCATTTCGTTTTCCAAGCCTTGGAAAAAATCGAGACGCAAGGTAGGGCTGGTGAGACCCAAAAACTGCTCTTGAAGCTCGCAGACGAGGAGCACATCGAAGCTGTGTTAATCCCAGCTCGCACGCGGCGCACCGTTTGTGTTTCATCTCAGGTCGGTTGCAAGCTCGCTTGCGCATTTTGCGCCAGCGGGCAGTGCGGGTTTCAGCGCAATCTCACCGCCGCAGAGATTGTCGAACAGGTGCTTTTCGCAGCAGCAGAGTATGGCACCCGTCCGACCAACATCGTTTATATGGGCATCGGCGAACCCTTCGATAATTACGACGAGGTGCTTAAATCCATCCGCATTCTGAATCATCCAACAGGACTAGAAATTGGAGCGCGAAAAATCACGCTCAGCACGGCAGGAATCATTCCCGGCATTGAACGGTTGGCAGAAGAAGGAATTCAAGTGGAACTCTCTGTTTCGCTACACGCACCGGAAAATGATTTACGCTCGAAGCTGATGCCGATTAACAAACGCTATCCATTGCCCGATCTGATGAATACCTGCGCTGCCTACACACAAAAGACCAATCGAATCATCACCTTTGAGTACACACTGATCAAAAACATCAACGATTCACCCGAGCAGGCTCGGCAACTCGTGAACCTCTTGCGGCAGCTCCCTTGTCGCGTGAACTTGATCCCGCTCAGTCCTGTCGAAGAGTTCGAAGGCGAACGTGCGGAATCCGCAGCGATGAAGCATTTTTTCCGGACCTTGGAAACTGCAGGGATCAACGCCACCTTACGCGACTCCAAAGGTTCGGCACTCAAAGCCGCATGCGGGCAGCTCCGTAATGTTAGTGAGATAAAGGGTTAATACAAAACGCCTCATTTCTGGGTTTTTCCTTGCAAGCTGAATGAGGCACTTTAAAATGAACTATCCGAACATTGGAAGATTTATTGCCACGGATGAATGGGCCTAAACCAAACTCATTTCAGCCGATATGAGCAGTTAAATAGATGTTGCTATATCACGCATCTACTCACGATCGTGAGCAGATGCGTGACATGTGATTCGAGTATTTTACTGGCTTGGCGGGAAAGTTCGCAGTGAACCAGCCTACATACAAAACGTCCTTTTTTGAGTTTCGCCTCGCAACTTCGACCTGAAAACTGCACACACATAGAGATTTACTTCCCCTCATTGCCGCTTCCTTTGGGTCGATTCTTTTTGGGGAATACAAAAAGCACGTTCGGAATACCTCAGGTCTGCCGTCAATCATTCTGCAAACCATCCCCCTCTCCTCTGACCCCCTCCGAAGTTCCTTTAGCGATAGCGGGTGGTAAAAATTCTTCTGCACCAATTCCACGCACCGATTCTTATCATTTTTTCACCACCCGCTATCGCTAGAGGAACTTCGGAGGAAGTCAGAGAAAAGGGATTGATTCCGCAATACGGGAACTGAAAAACCGGATGGTACAGCCCTCCCTATTGAACGCTGTGCTCAGAAGGCGGAAGCCCACGTTATTGTTGCGGTTGCTGGGCGTGTTCCTGTTGCGATTCGCCGACCGGCAGTTCCTCGCGTTGTTGTTCCACGACCCACCGCTGTTGACGCAATGCAAGGCTTCCAACCTTCCTCACAAACCACATCCGAGGTTGGAATTTATGAAATCCGTAGAGGGCAAATAATACGCTGTTGCATGTAATCCAAGCAACAAGCAGCGAGACTCCTATTTCCAGCCTCTCAAAGATTGCAGAAAACAAAAGAATCACTTGTATCGGCGGGCTGAAAATAACGTTGAACACCCAAAGAAGCCGCAAGAAAGAATCTGCACGAATAGAACTCTCGGCTCCGATTTTTCTTCGGCTCAGGTTCTTTCAAAACCTCGGCTTAGTTTTTCAGAAACGCAACAACAAGAGCCTGAACACCAGTCAAATCCCCATCACGGACAAAATAGCATTCACGGACTCACTCGCGCCAAACGACCTCGGCTTCTTTTTCGAAACGATCCGTGACGAATTTAAAATCGTTATAACGGACATCTTTACGCGGGCGTTTAACGAATTCGCAATATTCTGCATAGGTTTCACTAATAGGATGGTGTACTTCAACCCACATCCGTCTTGGGTGTTCAAAAAGAACCCAATGGTGTGTTTCACAGGCTTTTAGCAACTCACGGCTTTCTTCATTCGTCTTAACATGCAGGATCTTCAATTTTCCAGGCATTTTTTTAACCGCACATGGAGTTCTTCTAGTAAGTTCTGCTTCTATCTTTGGCAGTTCAATTTCACGGTTTAATCGCTTGCATT
>JAOZMR010000177.1 GCA_029934215.1 Pontiellaceae bacterium
GTTTTTAAAAAGTCGTAGACGATGCTTTTTGGGTATTTTTGTTTCAGATATGTTGTTTTTCCTGTTTTCCTCGGCCCCCATAAAAAGGCGGATTGATTCGCTGGAAGCTCCATTTCGAGTTTTCTTTTTATGGGTTCCATTTTTTACGTTCCTTCCAATTTAGTCTTACTATTTCGGAACGTACTCCAAAAAAGTTCGGAGTTCAATCACTGATTTCCACGAATGAGACCAAAATAGATCAGACGTCAACGCGGCTGCGTTTCATCGCAGAGACCTGTAGGTTAGGTGGTTTGGCGATTTGCGAGCTGCTCGATGAGGATGATTGTGGCGATGCCTGCCGCTATGATGCCGATGGCAATCCAGGTTTCTCCGGTCATGGCTGGCGCGGCGTAGGTGTAGCCTATGACTTTTTCTTTTAGTGCGTCGCCGTCTGTGAATGTTTTGATGATTGCTTTTTTCCAGGGCCAAAGGACTGCGAGGGATCCGAAGATGAAGCCGGTCATGATGGATAGGGTTTGATCGTGAAATCGTTTGAAGACCCATGCGAGAAGGCGTGCAAATAGAAGGAGTCCGCCTGCCGCACCGAGTCCGATTGGTATGAGGATTTCAAGTTGGAAGTTGTTGATTGCGTCGATCATTACGAGCTGGTAGTTCCCCATGAGGAGTAGGACGTAGGAGCCGGAGAGACCAGGGAGGATCATGCTGCACATGGCGATTGCGCCGCAGAGGAGCAGGTATGGTGTTGCGCTGTTCTCAACCGCTGGTTCCATGAAGGCTATGCAGGCGGCAACGGCTGTTCCTGTACTAAATAGGAGGATTGTGGTGAGGTTGTTTTTTTTGATTTTTCTCCCAACAAAGTAGACCGATGCGAGGATGAGCCCAAAGAAGAACGACCAAACGTATGTGGAGTGGTTCTCGAAGAGGTAGTCCAGTAGGCGAGCGATGCTTAGGATGCTGATGACGACGCCGATCCCGATGGGTATGAGAAAGCTGAGGTGCGTGTGGACCGCAAAACCTTTTAGATCGCGTTTGAGAAGAAGACGAAGTGCGACCCAATCGAAGGATTTGATCGCAAGGATCAGCTTTTCGAAGATGCCGGTTAGTAGAGCCATTGTTCCGCCGGAAACGCCTGGTATGACGTTGGCTGCGCCCATTAGGGCTCCTTTTAGTGCGAGTGAGAGATGGTTTTTCATTGAAAATTCTTTCGGTTAAAATTTGAGTTCAATCGGATGAGACCGTACGGTTTCCTTTTACAAATTAAAAGGAGTTAAAAATGACAGATGCAGAAATTTTGGTAGCCGTTGAGAAAATTGTGGAAGAAGAGATCCGTCCAGCACTCGCAAGCCATGCCGGCGGTGCAACGATTACGAAGGTGGAGGAGGGCAAGGTGTATGTTGAGTTGCAGGGCGGTTGCCGTGGTTGCGCGGGGGCTCGTATGACGATGAAGGATGGGATTGAGCGTCTTTTGAAGGAGAAGATTCCGGAGGTTGTCGAGGTTGTTGATGCGACAGATCACGACGCATGAAGACGTTGATGTTTATGGCTTGGATGGCTCTGTGCGCGTTCAGCGTGCAGGGTGCGTCGATGTCTGAAACCGCCGCGCGAGTCGCGGCTGGTTTTTATATGGCTGGGAATCCTATTCTTCAGCAAGCGGGTTGTTCGATTCGGTCGGTCGAGCGGTTTCCAAGGGTTGGAACAAATGCTTTTGTTTTTGTGTTTCATTTGGAACCTAAGGGCTATCTTGTTTTGAATTCTGACGATCGATTGCCTCGGCTGGTTTCTTTCAGTGCGGAGTCGAATGCTGATCTTTCTGATGTGCCGGAGAATGCGTTTCGTGCGTTGTTGATTCGCCATGTGGATCGAGTTGGGGAGGATCTAAAGAATCCGGCGCTTCCCGTTGCCGCTACCGCTTTTGTGCCTCTTGCGGTCTCGGAGTTGCGTGGTCCGTTCCTCGAAACGTCGTGGAATCAGAACAATCCATATAACAAGTTTTGCCAGACTAATCCGGTCGGGAATGAATATTATGGCTTTCGTGCGAGCGTGGGTTGCGTGGCGACTGCATATTCGCAGATTATGAATTTTCATCGCTGGCCGCTTCATGGTTGTGGTTCCCATTCGTATACGGATCTTGCGGGGAGTCTCACGGGGGCGCATGCGGCGAGTTTTTCGGATTCGTATGACTGGGCTGAAATGCTTCCTGCTTATAATGCGTCGGGGCAAAATCCGGAAGCAGCGGAGGCGGCTGTTGCTGAGTTGATGTATGAGTTGTGTGTTGCTGTGGAGGCGAATTTCGGAACCAATGGAACGAGTGCGAGTACCAGCAAACTAGGTAGGCGGCTTGGCGAAAATTTCTTTTTTGAATCTTGCGAGCTGCAGAACGATCAGGAGAGTTTGATCCCTGCGCTGGAGGCGGATTTGCGGGCTGGTTTGCCTTGCGTGGTGAGCACGTTTAACCATGCGGTCGTGGCGGACGGCTTATTGGTGGATGACGGAGAAACTACGTATCACATCCGTTATGGCTGGGGCGGGAAAAATGATGGCTGGTGGAGCGCAAATAGTGTTCCTGGCGGGGCGCTGGAGGATGGTGTCACATCTCTGCGACCGCGTTTGCTGGCGTTCTCAAAAACAAATAGCGTTCTTGGAGCGACGGGCGAGCCGCTCGTTTTTGAATGGGTTCTTCCTAAAAGACGCGAAGCAGAAGCGGATAAGCTTTCGTTCTATCGTTTGGAGAAGCAGCCTGGGTCGTGGCAGTCGGATGCGTCGGAAATTTCGGCGGTGATAAACACGGGTTGGAGCGTCGTTTCTGCGGGGCGTTCTGGCGATGCCTGGTTTACTGGACCGAATAATGAAGCGGCTTTGATTCTCGACGAGGTGTTTGTTCCTGACGCATCAACGCAACTCACGTTTTGGCAATGTGCTCGCTTACATATTTCGCAGTTCTCGGTTGATGTCTCGACCAATGATGGGGCGAGTTATGCGTCGTTGTACACAACGCCAACCAGTATCTACGAAAACGTATGGTCGCAGCAATCTGTCCCGTTGGCTGAGTATGCGGGCAAGCAAGTTCGCGTGCGTTTTTCGTTGTCGGAATCATGTGTTTCTTATTCAGGGGATTGGGCAGGTGTTCGTCTTGATGACCTAGCTGTAACCTCCGGCGACTGGCTGAACTGGACGACGTTTTCGACGAATCACCCCCTGATCTCGCGCCGGTTTTCTGAAGTTTCGACTCTGTGGGATGATTGCGACGATTTCTCGGTTTTCGAGGTCACGTCCACGTCGTCTCACAAAGATTGGTCGCTTAGCACAACGAGTGGCGTTGCGAACTGTTTTTATAAGCAACCAGGCGGGTTTAGCAATCGAGAATATCATTTAACCTCATACTCAACCATCACACCAACCGCATCGACTCGCTTAGTTTTGCGTGCAAAATACAGATTATCTTCCGATGTGTTTCGCGTGCTGGTTTCGACAGATCGTAGTTCTTTCACAGAGATTGGGTCTGGAGTTGGAACTAGGGATTGGAGCGACATACCAATTGATCTCTCGGCGTATGCGGGACAAGCGGTTTATATTCGACTGGAGTATGTAGTTGGAGGTTATTATTCAGACGGCGGCATTTGGATCGATTCGATCAGCACCCAAGAAATGACGAATCCAGAACTGGAGGGACAGCCGATCCACTACACCACGCTCAGTAATTTACCCGCCGGAACTCATACGCTCGCGGCGGCTCTGACCGATACAAACGCACTGACGCATCGTCGAGGTCCCGCCTTCACGTTAACCGTAAATTCCGACATGGATAACGACGGCATTCCGAACGATTGGGAGACGCAATATTACGGCGGCGCAACCAACGCCGTTGCATCAAACCTCTGCGCCAACGGCATCAACACGATTTTGGAAGCCTACATCGCAGGGCTAAATCCGACCAGCCCGACGAACCGCTTCGAGGTTTCCTCTCTTTACGCTTCGTCTCCTGTTCTCCGCTGGAACAGCGTCTCCGGACGCGTATACACCATCTACTGGACGAGCAATCTGCTCAGCAATTTCCAACCCTTGGAAACGAACTACACAGGTTCGTTCACCGATACAGTTCACGAGGCTGGCACAAAAAGCTTCTACAAAATAAAAGTCGAACTCTATGAAAAATGAAATTATCTACGGCCGACAACCCGTGCGCGAATTGTTGCGCGCAAAACGAAGAACAGTCCACAGCCTTTCTCTTTTCCAAACGCGAAAACCAACCCAGGAGCTGGCAGAAATCGAGGGCCTCGCCCGGAAACTAGGCGTGCATGTCAACTTTGTCCAGCGGCAGCAACTAGATCAAGCGACGGATAGCCGGAATCATCAGGGCGTGATGGTGGATGCGTCGGCGTATCCGACCCTTGATTTTGACGACCTAATTGCGTCTGCAAAAAAAGCGGGAAACTCCGCGTTCATTCTGGTTCTTGACCATCTGGAAGATCCTCAGAACCTGGGCTCGCTGATCCGAACCGCCGAAGCGATCGGAGTCCATGGCGTCGTAATTCCGTCCGACCGAGCCGCATCGGTTACGCCATCCGCCGTCCGAGCGTCTGCGGGTGCGACAGAATGGGTGAAGGTCTCGGTTGTGACGAATCTCGTGCGAAGCATGCAAACACTTCAGAAAGAAGGCTTCTGGATCACGGGGCTCGAAGCGATGAACGACTCGAAAAAACCGTCCGAAATCGACCTAAAAGGCCCCGTCGGGTTGGTTGTTGGAAGCGAAGGCAGCGGGATGGGGCGCCTCGTTCGTGAGACCTGCGACTTCCTGATGGAACTTCCAATGGTTGGAAATGTGACCTCCTACAACGCAAGTGTAGCGGGCGCCATGGCGATGTACGAAGTGGTTCGTCAGAGAGGTTAAACAAATCTTGTTCCGAAATCGGCAGATATTGTCGGTTTCCAAACATTGGAAAATACGGTAGAAACGTTTCCAACCATTGGAAAAGCAGGCTTAATATGAAAAAAACACGACTCGACAAAAAATTCGCGGCGCTCAAAAAAGAGGGCAAAAAGGGCTTTATCGCTTATATCGGCGCCGGAGACCCAAATCTTAACGACACGATTGACATCGTTTTAAAGCTCGAAGAAGCTGGCGTCGACATCGTGGAGCTAGGTCTTCCGTTCTCCGATCCGCTAGCGGACGGACGTGTAAACCAAGACGCAGCAATCCGTGCGCTCGAAGCGGGCTCCACATTTGATGGCGTAATGGAATGCGTTCGAAAAATCCGCGAACGCTCTCAAATCCCGATGATTTTCTACGCCTACTTGAACACGCTAACAGCTCGTGGATTCGAGAACTCGATGAACGAAGCCGCAGCCGCTGGGGTTGATGGGTTTCTCATCTTAGATGTACCGTGCGAAGAATCCGGTCCCTACAAAGAGGCAATCAAAACAGCCAACCTGAACAACATTGTTTTGATTACACCGACAACGCCGGCGGAACGAACAAGCAAGATTGTGAAAAACGCCAACGGATTTGTTTACTGCGTTTCGCGCGAAGGAGTCACCGGAGTACGTGACACCGTCGCCGAAGGCGCTCCCGCGCTTGTCGCGCAAATCAAACAGCACACACACCTTCCCGTTGCCCTTGGATTTGGGATTGGAACACCGGAAGCCGCAGCAGAAGCGGCAGGATACGCCGACGCCGTTGTTGTCGGCAGCGCGATTGTGAACAAATTCCACAACAACCCACACACCGAAGAAGGGCGAGCCGATGCGGCCGCGTTCGTCGCAAAAATGGTTCAAGCGGTCAAGAATTAATCATTACGATCTGTTTTGATCCCATTTTTTGGTCAGGAAAGCCACGATTTAGAAAATTAACTGGCACTAGCGATAAGGAAGCGGTGAAACTTAGGGGGGCGGAAATATTCGAAGTGCCATTTTTCAACCCAGAAAACCCTTTATAAGCAACAATTCAACTGCGGTTTTTTT
>JAOZMR010000178.1 GCA_029934215.1 Pontiellaceae bacterium
CTGGACACGTGCTCTACGTTCGGTTCCTGAACAGACTTCGCACATTCCAACCATTTGAAAAACGTAGAAGAGGCATCCTGCCTCTGGCCTGGATGGCTGGACATGTTCATCCTGCGCGAAAAAAAACAAAAAAGCTGCCGATGCAGGAGGTTGAACATTTTTTTCTATACGTTTTCGCACCGAATTTTTTATTCACTTCAAATCTTGTTTAGTCCCATTCGTGTAGATTCGTGAAATTCGTGATCAAAACAGCTGTAGAATCGTGATTGCGGTAGTAGCGAAAGGGGCTTAACTTAGTGCCATTCGTCCCCACGGATGGTAAAACGTCCCGCGGATGAACCGCCCTCTACTTGAGCCTATTCTGATCCTGATCCGTGGGACGTTTTACCCTCCGCGGGGCCTAGTTTCTTCGCATGTGAAGTGGCCTCATTCAACTTGCAAGGCAAAAGCTAAAATCAAGTGTTTTGTATGTAGTCCAGAGTTTCGATCAAGGAGTATTGAATGTCGAATGAGATTCGGTTTTTATCCATCCGCCTCCCAATACTTCGGTGCCGGAGTATATAACGGCGGCTTGACCAGGCGTGAGGGCGAACTGGGGTTCGTCAAAAATGACGCGAATTTCGGTGCTGCTGATTTTCGCGATTTTCGCGGGTGCTCCTCGATGTCCGTACCGAGGCTGAACAAAAAAGTGGACCTCCCCTGCCCTGCTCTGCATCCCGGCTTCTGGATATGTCCCGCTAATCCAGTGCGCATCTGTGACGATACATTCCTTTTGCATCACTTTTTCCCGTGGCGATAGGGTGATTTCGTTTTCGTCCGGATTGATGTTGCTAACGTATACCCGCTCGCCTGTCGCAACTCCCGTTCCGCCGCGTTGTCCAACCGTGAACCGGTGAATGCCTTCATGTTTGGCAAGAACGTTGCCCGCTGCATCGAGTACACGACCGCTCTTTTTTACCTGCGGCGCACGGCTTTCAATGAATTCTGCGTATTTACCGGCTTCCACAAAACAAAGGTCCTGGCTTTCGCCTCGTGGGACGATCGGTAAGTTGTGGTCGGTTGACCACTTTTTTACGTTTTCTTTTGTCCATCCGCCGAGCGGGAAAGCAATGTGAGCGAGCTGTTTTTGCGAGAGGCGATGCAAAAAATAGGATTGATCTTTTTTGGGATCGTCGGCTCGCATGAGGTGGATTTGCCCGTCACGTTTTTCGAGCTGTGCGTAGTGACCTGTTGCGAGGAGTTCGCAGTCGAGTTGCAGTGCGCGGTCGAGCAGGAAGCCGAATTTGATGAATTGATTGCATGATATGCAGGGCGACGGTGTACGGCCTGCGACATATTCATCGACAAACGGAGAAACAACATATTTCTCGAAACGTTCCTGTGCATTGACGACGTAATGACGGATGTCGAGCGCGGCGCAGACTTTTTTTGCTCGGGCAACATCCTCGATTGAGCAGCAGCGCGAGCCCTCTTTCCACATATGTGCGGTAAGCCCGATCACCTCGTAACCCTGTTCAACAAGTAAGGCAGCAGCAACGGAGCTATCCGTTCCACCACTCATTCCGACTGCTGCACGTTTTTTCATTCCAAGGGATGGAAGGGATTGGAGCCAGCGGAGGGAGTCGAACCCCCGACCAGCTGATTACAAATCAGCTGCTCTACCACTGAGCTACGCTGGCGTCGATAAAGTGAGAAGAGTACGCGAAACGCAGAAGGTTTGTCAAACATTGTTTCCATAAACAATTCGATTGAGCCCCGAGTGGTCCTGTATAACTTGAACATTGTTAAACCCTGCCTGTTCCAAACATTGGAAAACTGCGTCTCTCTGATCGCACCCAATTTCCAGAAACAGCCCGCCGCCGGGTTTCAGGACCTTCGCCGCCTGTTCGACGAATGGGGTGATTAGATCCATCCCATCTTCACCGCCATCAAGCGCAAGCTGCGGCTCGTACTCTTTCACCGAAACATCCAACGTTTTCCAAACATTGGAAAAAATGTACGGCGGATTCGATACCACAATATCGAAGGCGTTTTCGGCTACTCCTTCGAGCAAATTATTTTCCAGGGTTTGGAACTTTTCAGAAAGCCCAAGCCGTTGCGCGTTCTCTTGCGCCAGTTCCAAGGCCGTCGACGAGATGTCGATTGCAACGATACGAGCGTTCGGCAGTTCCTGTGCAAGCGCCAAGCCGATACAGCCCGTTCCCGTACACACATCCGCAATGCGGAGAAAATCTGATGTTCCAAACCTTGGACAAAAGGTCAGAACCTCTTCCACAAGAAGCTCTGTTTCTGGACGCGGAATGAGTGCGCGAGAATCGCACAAAATTTCCAAGCCTCGGAAATCGACGTATCCAATGATATATTGAATCGGCTCGCCCTTCTCTGCGCGAGCGATGGACCTTTCCAGCTCTGCACTCTGCTCCGCTGACATTTCGCGGAAATAGATTTCGAGCGGTCTACAACCCATCACATGCGCCGCAAGTTCCTCGACGGAACGCCTCGGATTCCCGTTCCCCGCCGCAGCAAGCCGTTCTTCCAATGTTCGGAAAATCTTGTTCATGAAATTCTGTATTTCTCGCATTCTTCGAGGGCGTAGCGATCGGTGCAGCCGGCGACATAGTCGCAGACGGTGCGCCAAAGCCCCTCCTCCGGAATGCGGCGGACCGATTTATTGCCCATCGCTTCTGGATGCTTGATGTAATGCAAAAAGAGCCCGCGCATAAGCTCAACCGCCACGATGCTCTCTTGGGAGACGACTGGGTGATAGTAGAGCTGCTTATAAAGGAAATCGGAAAAATCCTTAAGCATCTCCGCCATGGCATCGCTAAACACGATAAGCCGTTCCGGCGCATTCATGATATCCACGATGGATTGCGGGCGATGTTTTTCGAGACGACGCTCCCCCTCGCCAATCACATCCTGAACCTGCAAATCTAGCAAATTGCGGATCGTGATGCGGAGAAACTGCACACGTTCGAGGTTGGAATATTGCTCATGCGTCCGCGCTGCGGCGAGCCGCCAAAATTCGTGACGATCCAACTGGTGCGGAGAAATCAAACCCGCTTCCAGCCCGTCATCAACATCGTGGGCATAATAGCTCATATCATCTGCGACATCCGCGATCTGTGCTTCCAACATTTGGAACGGACCAATAGGGAACCCATCGAGCTGGGCGCCCGGCTTAGCCGCCTCGTGCTTAAGGAGACCTGAGCGAACCTCCCAGCTCAGATTTAGCCCGCGAAACTTTGGATACGCATATTCGAGTTTTTCGACGGCGCGTAAACTCTGCAGATTATGGTCGAACCCGCCCTGCCCTTTCATCAACTCATCGAGCACAAACTCCCCGCGATGCCCAAACGGGCTGTGCCCAACATCATGAGCCAGACAAATGGTTTCCGTGAGATCCTCATTCGCATGAAACGCACGAGCGAGCGTCCGACCAATCGCCGTCATTTCAATTGTATGAGTCAGACGCGTGCGATAATGGTCCGCAGTGCCATTGACAAAAACCTGCGTTTTATATTCCAACCTTCGGAAACACCGACTATGCAAAACACGGTCCCGGTCGCGTTGAAAACAGGAGCGAACCGGATGATCTGATTCTGGGAAATGCCGTCCCAACGTTTTCGTGCTATGCGCGGCATACGAAGCGAGATCCCGCCACTCGACATCTTCCAACTCTTTTCTTGCGTACGTCATCGTTCAACACACCTTACGGTTGAAAATCGCGCTTTGTGCGATAGGGTTCTGTTGCTTCAGCGATCTCAGGAACACCCATACCATTCTCTCCATTCTCATATCGCACGAACAGTACAGCACCCGTCCAACACAAAAAAGGCTTAACTCAGAAAATACAGTTTACTACCCCCGAAAAACTCGCTACATTCCGCGCCATGTACGAAAAAACCATAGGAACAAAAACTGTTTTCGACGGCCGCATCATGTGTGTTGAAGTGTTAGATGTTGAACTCTCGGACGGACGGACATCCACCCGCGAAATTGTCCGACACGGCGCGGCGGTGGCTGTAATCGCCAGACGGCGCGACGGTCGCTTCGTATTCATCCGCCAATTCCGCAAAGCAATGGAGCGCGTATGTTTTGAAGTGATGGCAGGGCTCGTCGACCCAGGCGAAGACTCAGAAACCGCAGCCATCCGCGAACTCAAAGAAGAAACCGGCTACACGCCAGAATCCATCCGCCTCTTGGGACCCGTCTACCCATCCATCGGCTACTGCGACGAACGGATCGACATTTTCTATGCCGACGTAAACGAACCCGGCGAAACCGACTTCGACTCCGACGAAGAGATCGAAACCCTACTCATCACCGAACAGGAGATGACAGAAATGATCCGCAAAAACGAGATACAAGACGCAAAAACCCTAGCCGCATGGATGCTATACACCGTGACTCGGGATGGGAGCATTTCCGAATAAAGATTTCCGATTGAAAGAACAGGGTGAAAAGCAAAAAGCCCGCTCGGATTGAGCGGGCTTTCGGTTTGCTTATGGCATTTTGTGTTACGCGACGAAATGACGGCGGATCAAAAATCCGAGTCCGGCAACCAGCGCCATCATCGAGACCGTCGCAGGCTCGGGGACAACATCTGTAAACCCAATTTCTTGAGCTCCTATATAGTTGCCCCCGCCGTGATTACTGAGAATTTCAAACTCCACATGCCTTACGTCTTCGTACAAAGAAGAAAACGTGAAATTTTCCGGCGTCAGATTAACCCCGTCAGTTGGACCGGCAACTGCAAAGTCGCTATACTCACTACCGATCAAATTTTCAGCTGCATCGAAAAAACGAATTTTGAACTCGTTAATTCCCCCTTCGGAATAATGAGAAGCATCCGAAGCATTATTCCAAAGAACAAATGAACCGATATCCACCGCCGTATCAAACGAAAACACAACAGTCCCATAAGGTTGGAGATCTCGGCTCAGCCACGCGTGGTTGTAATGGGCAGCCTCAATTGTAGTTGTTTCATCATAAGACGCAGGCATTCCGGAGCCATTAATCAGCCTGGAAGGCGGGCGGTTGAACTCGCTTTCTCCAGCACCCGCTTTTGAGCCTGTAGTTATTCCTGTATAAGTCGCTCCGATATCTGCATTCACGCTATCCGGCTGAAAAAAGATCGCTGACGCTGATCCCGCCATTAAAATCCCCGCCAAAGCGAACCCCGCTATTTTGTTTTGCTTATTTCCTATACTTGCTTCCTTCATTTGCTTCTCCTTGTTGATGTGGTTGATGCATACCGTCAGACGCCACCCGACCGAATGCGAAAGGGCACATCCTGCTTGCAAAAAAAAAACGCAACGCAATAAGCAAGCAAGTTTAGAATTCAAGCATTAAAAAAGCCCATCACACCCTACAGGCACCCCCCCCCTAATGAGCGGGATGTTAAGGAAATTTGCCACGAAAGAGCGCAGGGAGCGCAAAAAACGACGGGTTAAACGTTGTGGGGAGTTTCGGCAGACCTGAGGTATTCCGACCATGCTTTTTGTATTCCCCAAAAAGAAGCGAAGCGGCAATCATTAAAAAAGATATCAGGAACAGGCGAGCTGGAAGCTCCCACCACTTACCATTTCCAGCCGATGCCCATTCGTTGTGCAAACATCTCCCCATCCAAATCTTTCGTGATCTCTGCGCTCTCTTGTGGCCAAAACTCTTCCAACCCTCGGAAGTCCACCTTTCCAAAAATCGGAAATGCCTCCTCCCACCTTCGACATTCGATATTCCTTGTTCGATATTCGATATTCATCCCCTCCCCTCTGACCCCCTCCGAAGTTCCTCTAGCGATAGCGGGTGGTGAAAATTCTTCCGCACCGACTCCACAACAAACAAAGATAGAGATTGAACAGCGAGTAAAAAAGAGAACTTAAACCACTAATATTTCACTAATTTTACCGCTTCAGCAATGGCTGGCGGAGCAGTAGGTTTCTCCTTT
>JAOZMR010000179.1:0-3830 GCA_029934215.1 Pontiellaceae bacterium
CGGACTATTTACATATCCACTTAAGAATATAACTGAACCAGAATAAGATAATATTATTCCTGAGAATTATGCTACTCTTGGAGAGTACTACAGTGCTCTAGGTGAGTACGTTTCAATACCATTACTTGGAACGGTCTCTTCGGGCAACCCAGACATACACAATCCCGACCATATTGGGGCTTTTTACAACGTTGTGGGAGGTGTGCCTACTAATGCCAAGGTTATCGCTGCGGATGCTCTTAAAAGTGGCAATCCGTACAAGTTTGTATTCTACGATGTGGATAAGAATCCTTATGGATTACCTACTACATTTACTTCAGTTAGTGCTACCGATCCAATGATTATTCGGACGAAAGCATATAACTATACAGTTGCTGGATTTAGTATTAATACTGAGAATGATATTGATGGAGATAATGCAACCATATTCCAAGGTGCATCTCCGTATGATTTAATATCACAATATTTCTTAGACTTTACTCAAGGACCAAGTAGAAATATTACTAGTGAGATGGGTGATAGATTATCTATCAAGTTCTTTACTGCTGGTGATGTAGAAATGCCATTCGATAATACAACTAATGAGTATATCGTTGATACTGGTTCGATGGGTGTAGGTGATACATTTAAGATGGTTGCAGCATATAATATTCTTCAATCTGAGGATGTTACAGTTGCTCCAGATGTTGACTTCATTGAAGGTGATGGAGTACTAACGTTAATCGTAACCAAAGTATTTACTATCACCGAAGATGTATTTGTTGATGCTGTTACATTATTGGCATTACCATATGATGATAATGGAACTGAGAAGATTAAGACATTTGGTTTATATGCTGATGGTTCAATATCTGATGTTACAGGTAGTCTGATCACTCCTGGACCAGATACTGTTATTAGTAGTGATGGGAGTCAGAACACTTTAGAATTTGCATTAGCTCTAGGTAATACTGGAGAACTAACAATGAGTATTGGAGTATCTGTTAATATCCTTGGTGGAGATAATCCGAACCAAGCTACGATACGATCCTTCTACAAAGATGGTGGAGGAGTCGAAGATCAACCTAAGTTTATATCAGGTGAAGAAGATGGAGGATTATGGTATGATAGTGGTACATTTATCACTGAGTTTAAATCTACCCCAATATCTATGACTAAGTCTGGTGAGATATACTTCTGGATAACGGATCCAGATATATTAGAATATATGGGTCCAACATTCGAGTCATTACAAGCTAATACGTTAATAGAAGGAACAACTAGTTATGCTCCTGTAATACCATCACATTTCACTATTAGAAGTGTAAAACATCCAGGTGTAAGATATGTATCTGCTCCAATAGAGTTAGAAACATTACGTACTTCTGGAATTAGACTTAATACTGATTTCAGTAACGGTTCCAGTGCTCTAGCTCCAGACTCTGGTGATCATCTTATCATTGAGTTGTATAATAGGGATGTGGATAATAACTTTAAAGTTGTTAATATTATTCCAGCTTATGTTATTACAGCAGACTTTAGTACATCACCTAAGTCTACTTCTATCGTTAATGCGGTATAAGTTATATGAGTATCAATAAGGTAATACCTGGAGATACAATAGCATTTGTCGACTATAAGATCGGCAAGTGTTATGCATTTAATTGTGAATACTATAATGCAAATAACCAGGTAATAAGTAGACAGTTGGCTCGATATGAGCAAACTAGAGATAATATAACATCTCCGCTTCGACGTGTAAGAGCAACACGAATTGGTGGAGTATTTTATAAAGTAGATAAGGTTGCAGATCATCACACAGACTTATGGTTTGATGTACGATCTGCCCAAAGAGATAGTGCTGTTGTGGAGTACATTACTGATACATTAGGTTTATCCGTAATATCATATCCAGCATTAGCCGAGGCATGTTATCTATTAGGGGTTTATAAAGTATATCCAGATAGATATCTTCCATCTACCACATTCACAGATAGTGATGGAATTATTACTGAGTTCCCAATCAATGAAGGTCAGACAGATGAGTATTTCAAAGATATTTATTTGAATTATACAATCGACTCATTTGATGAAGAATTCTTTAAGAATGATGGTAATGGTTCTGGTGCTTCAATGGTTGAAGTTAATGCTGGAATAGCTGTAGATTGGAGATTAAGATTAAAAGATATTATGTCACTTAATCGATCTAGTATACTCTTATCAATCAATAGTATATTTATTGGTTCTGGTGGGACATATAAGCTAAGAAAGCCATCTAATGATCCAGCATTGTTATATATAGAAGGTATAAGGAATATGTTATCAGTTGAGAATCTATTTAAAGATGAAAGTCTAGCTGATGATGATCCCGATCAAGATTTAAGTTCCTATTATATGATTGATACCGATTTAATATCCTTTCAGGGAATCATATTCTCGGAACCAGTATTAGGTCAATCGTTAATACCAATAGTTAGCCTTAAAGCTACTGTTGATACTGATGATGATGGTATCCCAGATACTGAAGTAGATGCTATCTCTGTATTTGATTTATCCTTTCCTGGAGAAGTTGGAGAAGCTTATTTCTTGTTCTACAAAAATGTATGGGTTCCAAGTGATAAAGTTGTTCTACATGGAGCTAATAGATTAAGAGTTAGTATCGGTAAACCTACCCACCTAACAGATTTGGGTATGTCTGAAGATGCTAATGATTTCTGGTTAGTTAAATGTAGTGCTGTTGATGGTAATGATGTATTTGTTGATCGTCAATACGGTGTACCTAATTATAGAGGTATGTCCAACTATGTTAGATTTGATAGACAGATTACTAATTCGATTATTACATACAATGGCTTGAAAGCTAAATATGTTATCGTTGATCCATACACAATTATGTATCCTAAGAGTCGTTTATCGATCACTAGAGATATTGATGAGAATGGTAATTATGATATTGGTGTTGAGAATGATGCACAGATAGTTGCACATAGTATTATCAAGAAATTACAATAGGTATATTGGGTGGGCTTAATTGCCCACCTACTTCTTACTTATTCAATAAACCCTAACTGTTATATATTATTATTTTGAATACAAATATTAAACGGAGGTATTAAATGAGTAAGAAGAAAGTGACAAGAGAAGAGTTAGAAGCAATGATTAGGAATGGTGATGATATCACTAATGTTGATGTATCTGGTATTACTGATATGAACGGTTTATTCCATGGCTGTAAATCATTTAATCAAGATATTAGTGGTTGGGATGTATCGAATGTTAAAGCTATGGGTCGTATGTTCTGTGACTGTAATGAGTTCAATCAGAACTTATCTAGTTGGGATGTATCTAACGTTGAGAATATGAGGTATATGTTCTTTGGTTGTAAGAAGTTTAATCAAGATATTAATAATTGGAATGTATCTAACGTTAAAAACATGAGTTACATGTTCTGGGGTTGTCGTAACTTTAATCAAGATATATCCAAGTGGAAGGTATCTAACGTTGAAGATATGAAGTATATGTTCTGTGACTGTCGTAACTTTAATCAAGACATTAGTGGTTGGGATGTATCTAAAGTTAAAGATATTGATTATATATTATGGGGCTGTAGTAACTTTAATCAAGATATTAGTGATTGGGCGTTACGACTAAGTAAGAATACTAATCACCATTTAACCGATGATTCTAGTGAGAATGAGATAAACCATAATCCAGTTGTACAACAACCTAAACCGAAGAAGATGGTTAAGGAATATAATGTCGTTTATGAAACCAATGCAAGACGGTGGATAGATGAATTAAATAAGAAATCTGAGGCAGGCTGGGTAATCGAACATACTTATGAGAGATTT
>JAOZMR010000179.1:3930-5936 GCA_029934215.1 Pontiellaceae bacterium
AGTGGAGTATAAAAGATGAATAGTGAAATGAAAGAAAAGTTTAGATATCTAATATCTAATTGTATTAGGGATAATCCAGAAACTTTTGAGAAGACAGATGAAGAGATATTACATAATCTTTTAGATGATGAAGATGTGAATCTAACGTTTGATACCGAACAGAATCCTGTCTTCCATCCAGAAGAAAATGTTGGAAACCATACATATTTAATGATTGAATATCTATATTCAACAGGTGCCATAAATAGAGTTAGATTATTTGGGGCATTCTTCCATGATATTGGTAAAGGTCGATGTACATCACCATCTCCTGCAACACTTCGAGCTCATCCGAGTGTTGGAGCTGAGATGACGGCAAAGATATTATCCGCATCATTAGAAGACACATCAGAGAATCGTGTATTTATACAGCAGATATGTATGATTGTTAAGAAACATATGCCTATCAAGGGGGTGATGGAGACGAGACCGTCCAAAGTTGATAAGATTATATCATTAGATATATTTGAAGATTTAAGACAGGTTGCAGTAGCTGATGAGATCTCACGTGGTGTAGATATAACCAGAGTATATTGGAATGTATTATTATTATTACGAATGAAATATATACGTCAGTATGATGAAAGGGAGGAATAAGATGGTTACTATAATAGTACCAATGTCGATAATAGGACTATTAATTTATGGATTATTTCATGGGTGGAGAATCAGTAATATGATAAATTGGACAACCTGGGTTATTATGATCGCGACAACTAATTTAGTTGGTATTAGTGGAGCAGTGGGACCATATTCATTATTAAAGTTTGTAGTAATATTAATTGGTTCACTGATGATAATCTTAAGTGGATATTCAATATCGTATGTATATAGACATACAAAGTTTTAGAATAAGAAGGAGATAAAAAATGATAACAACAATACTAGTTAGTTTACTAATAATTCTAACACTCTACGTGTCATTAATGCGGGGATATAAAGAGAATGAAACACCAGGTATCATACCATTATATATGTCAATCATAGCAATGTCACTCATGCCAAATATAACCATTTACTCATTAGCTTACGGGATCGCTGTATTTGTATTAGGTCAACATCTATTTGCCGCAATTGGACGAGTATACTATCAACCACCTACTGATACCCACTACAGTGCTGTTGCCAAACGAATGATAGTATTTGAAGGTATTGATGGGAGTGGTAAGTCGACTATTTCTAAAGAGATGGCAATTAGGATGAATGGTAAGACCATATCAACGAAATGGTTATGTGAACCATCACATGATAAAGTTGGTAGTATTATTAGAGAATTACTATTGGAAGATGATATCAGTGGACCTAGACGACAAGTATTACTTCGATTATTCAGTGCTGATAGAGAGATGAATCTCAGTCAGAATCTACAACATTTAACCGATGAAGATTATAAGTTCTTTATCTATGATCGTTATAAATACAGTACCTTGGCTTATCAAAATATCAAACTAGACCATCCTATGAATACGGATTTTCCTGAACCTGGACTAACCATATTCTTAGATACTGATGTTGAAACGGCATTAGAAAGACTAGATAAGCGAGGTGGAGAGAAACAAGTATATGAGACATCTGAACGGTTAACAGCTATCGATCAAAGATATCGAGATACATTACCAGATGATGTTGTGATGGTTAGTACTAATGGTCGTTCAGTTGATGATATTATGGATGAGTGTGAAGAGATAATCGAGATGTACATTGATAATGTTAATGCGATTGGAGAGGAGTAGCTTATGGAGAAGTTCTTGATTAAGATGTTCAAACAATTAGTTAAGAAGTTCGATGATCTTGTAGATGATATTCTATATAAGATTGTATTCTCTTCAGAGACAGACAATAATGGTATACATACTATTCTGATTTCTATGACGGGAATAATATTACTGGGTTGGTTGATTACACTTTTTCAATAAAAATTCAAAATTTTTATAAGAAAGATTAGCAGAGCTTAAAATTTTTTCAAA
>JAOZMR010000180.1 GCA_029934215.1 Pontiellaceae bacterium
TTTCAGAAAAACTGACAAGCCCGCTAGCGTAAAAAGCTTTTCGGATAGGGTCTATCTACGAATTATTTGTTGAACATCAGAAAACCAAACACGCCGCAGACCTGTTAGTACGCGCCAACCGCACAAGCTATCGCAATGCAGCCGAAGACCAGGGGAGCATCAGCAAGCTCTGGGATCTGATGAGCAAAAAAACCACGTCCTCCCAAAAAGAAATTCTAATTCCATCCTCGCCAGAATGTCCCGCAAGAAAAGCCATACTTGATGTTCGTTTTGCTACAGTCACACTGCAACCGCCTCTCAACAAATCGCACCTGCCAACAGTCAACATGTGGGCTATATATGCTAACGAACAACCCACCGAACAACCCACCGAAACAAACAACGATCCAGTCGACTGGATGCTACTGAGCACCGTTAAAACAACCCAAACAACCGAAGCATTTACTCGGATCGAATGGTACGCCAAGCGCTGGGGCATTGAAGTCTATCACCGTATTTTCAAAAGCGGATGCAATGTAGAACTACGCCAGCTTGGTACAGCCTATCGTCTTGAAAATTGTTTAGCCATCGACATGGTTGTTGCTTGGCGCATCTTCTATCTGACAATGCAGGGGCGCGAAGCCCCTGATGTGCCATGCGCTATTTACTTTACTCCTGAAGAATGGAGAGCACTTATCGCCTTCACCTCCAAAACTCTCGCCCTGCCAGAGGAACCGCCAATATTAAACGAAGCAGTCTGCTTGCTCGCCAGACTTGGCGGACACCTCGGTCGGACCCACGATGATAACCCCGGCAGCGAAGTCCTGTGGCGCGGACTTTCACGCTTGGCTGACATTAGTGGAGTCTATCGACTTTTCACAGAAAGAGTTTAAGAGATCTCTCTCTGATAAAGAGACATTGGGCGCGCTGCACAGGAGATGTGTATAAAGGTCAGTTCTCTGACCCCTCCGAAGTTCCTCTAGCGATAGCGGATGGTAAAAAATTCTTCTGCGCCAATTTCACGTACCGATTCTTATCATTTTTTCACCACCCGCTATCGCTAGAGGAACTTCGGAGGGGGTCAGAGGGGGGAACATTGCCGAATGAAGATTTCCGATTGCCGATTGAAAGAAAAGGGTTCCAACCCTTGGAAGTCCAACTCTTCAAAAATCTTCAATCGGAAATCGAAAATCTCCAATCGGCAATGCCAGGCGTTGTTTGTTAGCGGAGTTTGTAGAGCGCGGTTTCGTCGATCGTTTCGCGGGCGAGACCTTCTTCGCGAGCGATGCGCTCTACTTCGTCTGCCACGGCATCGCCAACGCCTTCGTCAAATACGGATGGAATGATGTATTCTTCGCAGAGTTTTTCTTCGGGTACTAGGTTGGCAATCGCGTGAGCTGCCGCAACTTTCATGCCTTCGCTTATGCCGCTTGCTCGGCAACGTAGCGCGCCTTTGAATATGCCGGGGAAGCAGAGGACGTTGTTGATCTGGTTGGGGTAGTCGGAGCGTCCGGTTGCCATGATGCGTGCGTGGGGTAGGGCTTCTTCTGGCATGATCTCCGGTATCGGGTTGGCCATCGCGAAAATGATGGGGTCGTCCGCCATGTTTTTGATGTCTTCGGCTGTGATGCAACCTGGGGCGGAGACGCCGAGGAAGAGGTCGGCGCCGCACATGCTTTCGCTGAGGGTTCCTTTTTCTCTATTCGGGTTGGTGTGCTCTGCGAACCATGTTTTTGCGAAGTTCATTTTTTCGGTGCGTCCTTTGTAGATCGCGCCTGTGCGGTCGAAGCCGACGATGTTTTTGACGCCGGCTTCCATGAAAATTTTCGAGCAAGCGACTCCTGCGGCACCAACGCCGTTGATGACGACTTTGAGGTTTTCTATCTTTTTGCCGGTAATTTTCAGGGCGTTGAATAGTGCGGCGAGTGAAACAACGGCGGTTCCGTGTTGGTCGTCGTGGAAAACGGGTATGTCGAGTTCTGCTTTGAGACGTTCTTCGATCTCGAAGCAGCGCGGCGCAGAGATGTCTTCGAGGTTTATGCCGCCAAAGGTCGGGGCGAGCAGTTTTACGGTTTTAATGATTTCTTCGGGGTCTTTTGTGTCGAGACAGATTGGAAATGCGTCGACATCGCCAAAGCCTTTAAAGAGCATGGCTTTGCCTTCCATCACCGGCATCGCCGCTTCTGGACCAATGTCGCCGAGCCCTAGTACTGCTGTGCCGTCGGAGACTATGGCGACCATGTTTTTCTTAATGGTTAGCGCATCGGCTCTGGCGACGTTTTCGTTGATGGACATGCAGATGCGGCCGACGCCTGGCGTGTAGGCGATCGACATTGCGCCTGGTGCTGCTAGATCCATCCGGTTGAGTGTTTCGATCTTTCCGCCGAGGTGCGAGCGGTATGTGATTTCCTCCGCAGAAAGCACTGTTGTTTCTTCTGCGTTTTCCAAGGCTTGGATGATTTCCTCTTGATGCGCGCTGTCGCGTGCATAGATTATAAAACGGAAGGGGCTTTCGGTGCCTTCTGCTAGGGCGCAGATGCCTTCTGCTTCGGTGACGATTTTTTCTAGGGCGTGACGGTCGAGGGTTGATTCGGCGGTGATTTCGATGCTGAAACTAGGGGATGGATTGATTTTCATAAACAGGCGCTCCTTAAATTGAGCTGGGTATTTTAAGGTTTTCACTCGTGCGGGCAAGTTCCAAACTGCGAAAGAATGCGGACAATGAAGACGACGTTTCCGATGATGTATCGTTTGAACATCCGGCGGGGCTCTTGGAGCAGGCGGAACATCCATTCGATTCCAGCTTCTCGCATCCAGATGGGCGCACGGGCGGTCTGTCCAGAATAGAAATCGAAGAGTCCGCCAACGCCGATGGCGACGGGGACGCCGAGTGCGTCCATGTTGTCTCGAATCCAGGTCTCCTGTCTCGGTGCGCCTTGCGCGACGAGGAGGATGTCGGCTTCTGCGTTGCGAATCTGCTCGCAAACCGCATCGTTTTCCGAGGCTTGGAAAAAGCCGTTTCGTACACCGACGACGTTCACGCCGGGGTGCGTTTTTTCGATCCAGTCGCGGACGCGTTCTGGGATTCCGTCTTTGGCTCCAAGTAGATATAGTTTCTGATTTTGCTCGCTCATGTGTTCGCAGAGACGGGGGAAGAGATCGGTGCCGTTTACGTTTTCTTTAATGGATTGTTTTGTGAGTTTTGCGCCGATTTTTATGCCGATTCCGTCGCCAAGAACGAGGTCGCTAGAGTTCACGACCTCGCAGAATGCGGCGTCGGTGAATGCTTTGTTGAGAGAGTCTGCATTGACGAATGAGACGCGGGTTCTTGTTTTTTCGCGGATCCTTTGATCCATGAACGCAATCGCATCTGCCGTTGTTGTGTTATCCATTGTGACGCCAAGCAGCGAGAGCGTTTTTGTGTATTCCGTGGTTTCTTCTTTTCCGTAGACGCTGGTGAGGGCTGCGCGAAATAGAATGCCGACGTCTTGTTTTATGCCGATTTTTTGAACGTATTGTGCATCGATTGTGAACTCCGCATCGAACGTCATGTTGCTGCGAACCCGCACCCACCATGGGCTGATAAACCCCGGAGAAACCGAGAATCGGATGTGACAGCATTCCTCTGGGCGAATCTCGCCATCCCTAAGCGCACGCGGACCGATGAAGGACATCTGGCCCAACAGGATATTCCAGAGCGCGGGGAGCCGATGGAAGCTGATCCGTTCGAGCGTATGGCCAAACCCATCGAGCGGGCAACGGAGGCGAAACTCGTTGAACGGCTTCGCTCCAAACCCCAGACGCTGCTTGCTGAGCAAGCGCACACCTGGGATCAGTAGCGAAATTCCAACCATTGGAAAAAGGAGCAGCGAGAAAAGAGTCGCGAAAACCAGATCAAAAATACGTTTACCCATGGATGCATACAGTTTGCTCATTTCATTTCCCCTCCAAGGAACGCAAAACGTTCCAGGTTTGTTCTGCAGTTCGTTCCCACGAAAAGGTTTTTGCGCGTGCAATGCTCGCGATCTTGCGGGCTTGTCGAAGTTCCGGATTCCCTAAAAGCTCGATCAAACGTTCGCACAACTCCTCCGCGCTATTGGGGTCGAAATACGAAACCGCGTCGCCGCCGACTTCAGGAAGCGAGGAGGTGTTGGCAGAAATTACAGGTGCGCCGCAGGCCATCGCCTCAAGAACAGGAATGCCGAAACCTTCGTAGAACGATGGAAAAACAAACACGGATGCGCCCGCAAAAAGAGACGGCAAATTTTCGTCCTTCACAAACCCAAGCATCTGAATTCGATCGCGCACTGGGCTATCCGCGACGATTGCATGAACGGCTTCCGCACCCAAAAAGTCGCCTCCGGCCAAAACAAGGTTCCCGCCGAAGGTATCGGTCTCGCACATTTTTTCGAAGGCGCGAATTAGAGTGGCGTGGTTTTTTCCAGGATGTTCCAAACGGGAGACGTAAAAGATGTACTCGCCTGTGATGTTGAGTCGTTTCAACACCTCGGGATCAACAGCGGTATTTTCATTATAAACTTCGCTATCCATAGAAATTGGCGTAACGACGACATCCGTATCGTCCAACCGTGTATTCGAGAGAATATCACGTTTCGAGCTTTCGCTAACAGTGAGAGCCTTGTCCAAACGCCCGACAAGCGCGGGAAGCAGTTTGGTTAAATATACCGTCCGAAAACGGTCATATTTCGCCTCCATATGTAGCCAAGACATATCATGAACCGTTCCGACAACAGGGCAGGGGGCAATCCACGGAAGACGACGATTGCCGGCCGGACAAAACAAAACATCATAACCACGTTGCTTCACGACATGCGGCATCATCGTGAGATGCCACAAAATGCTCAGCGGCGGCTTTTCAACAATCAGCGGCGGATTGATGGTTTCGATCCCTTGATCTGGCGAAGTGAAGATCCCATTTTCGGCGGGAAGCCCAAGCACCTCAATCACATCATCGCCTCGTTGAACCGACATCGCTTTAATGAGTTCAATCACATAGCGACTAATGCCCGACTTCCCTGCATCGCATCCAAACGTTGGAATTCCTATTTTCATATCGTATCTTTCTTTTAGAAGGCATCGTTCCGAATCAAATCGTGAAGCGGGAGTTTACAGAAAAGTTCCAACCCTTGGAAGTTCTATTTCCAATGTTTGGACATTTCCGTACAAAACGCCACTACACGTGATTATACAAATGTATATCTCGCTGAGGAAAAGGAATACTCAAGCCTTCTGCCTCGATCCGCTTCTTGATTCTTTCGTTTAACGCAAAGAATACATCCCAGTAGTCTTCTGTTTTCACCCAAGGGCGCACTGCCAAATCAATACAGCTGTCGCTCATCGATAATAGACCAACAAACGGTTCGGGATCTTTCAATACTCGGTTGTCTTTTGTGATCTCATCCATTAATGCGGCTTTGGCAGTGTCGATACTGTCGCTGTAGCTGATCGATCCAACCAGGTCAAGACGGCGAACGCCTTCCGCCGAGAAGTTGATGATGTTATCGCCCATCAGTTTTGCGTTGGGAACGATGACACGTTTGTTGTCTAGCGTGACCAGTGTTGTGGTGAAGATGTGAATTGTTTTTACAACCCCAGATGTGCCAGCGCCTTCCACATAGTCCCCCGCCTTAAACGGTCGGAAAAGGATGATTAAAACCCCAGATGCAAAGTTTGCGAGCGAGCCCTGTAGAGCGAGACCAATCGCCAAACCGGCTGCTCCCAGCACGGCAACGAATGAAGTGGTTTGAACACCGATCTGTCCGAGAGCTGCAAGCGTCACAAAAACCATCACTCCCGCATGCATCAAACTGCATGTAAAACTGACCACCTCGGTCTCTACATTCGCACGTTCCATCATTTTTTGCCTCTTCAGCAGAATCTGTGGGTTGATTTAGGCTCTGGAAGATCCCCCATCGTA
>JAOZMR010000181.1 GCA_029934215.1 Pontiellaceae bacterium
ACTTCGGAGAGGGAGTTCTGACCACTTATCTTCACTAATCTGCCGGCGACGCAATAGCTGCCGGATTTGTATTGTTTTTGTTGTATAAGCATCTGGGTAATCCCCTGATGGAAAAATAAAGGTATAGAGTTTTTCGATTAGATAAACTCCCGCTGTTGTTAACAAAAGAAAACACCTTTCCGCCGCCCATTGGCGAAGCGGTAAAATCAGTGAAACATTAGTGGTCTGAAATCCTCCTTTTCATTCGCGGCTCAATCTTCATCTTTGTTCGCCGTGGAATCGGTGCAGAAGAATCTTCACCACCCGCTACGCTAGAGGAACTTCGGAGGGGGTCAGAGAGGGAGGAAGAATTTTAGCCACGAGAGAACGCAAAGAACAAAAGGGTTCAGCCAGTCTTTTTGTGTTCTCTGCGTTCCTTTGCGGTTAATAAATCTACAGATGTTTTCCCCGGTTCCAACCATTGGAACCTTTTTCTCCCAATCGGCAATCGGCAATCTACATTCGGAAATGCCCACTCTCTCCCGCGCCTTCTTTACAAATTCCCAGAGTCACCGCTGACCCGTATGCGATAGAAGCGTTTTTCTCCAGCACCAAAATCGTACTCCGAAATCACCGCGTCGCGGCCAGGCTTCACCAAACCCAACGGACTCCACGTTCCGCCTAGATCTTCCGTGTACTCAATCTGATAAAACCGACCGCTTACCCCAAAGAATGAAAGCTCATTAGCAAAACTCTCAAAAGCAAGATTCACCGCCAAAACACTCACGCTATTGGTTGGCGATGTGCCCGCAACCAACTCATCAGGATCATCCGACCCGTCGCCATCGCTGTCCTTCTTGCGTGGATCAGTTCCGAGCGTAGCCTCAGTTGTGTTGAGCAAACCATCAGCATCGGCATCATCAGAGAACGAGGCAGTTACAGAAACTGGGCGCACCATCGGAACAATAATGCTCTCCTGCGAATGGTCGCCGGACGCATCACCGCTCCAGCCCATAAAGAGCCAGCCGTCGGACGCAGTCGCCTGCATCTGCACATTCGAACCCGCACGCTGCCAGCCGCTTTCTGGATCAATCGACCCAGAACCCGATGGAGAAACCTCCATCCAATAATTCGTATCCCAGTTCCACAGAACCGAAGAGGTCAAACTCGTTAGCGTAATCCCTCCCGCATTCGGAGTTCCGCCATCAGACGGCACCGACCCAGACCCGCTCCACCCAGCCGACACCCAATTCGTCAGCCCAGACATCACCGAAGACTCCACCGAGCAAGCCACATTCGCCCGCCACGCATACGCACTTGTTCCAATGCTTGGAACCGGCGATCCATGCTCCGACGAAACCGTTAGCAAATAGTCGCGCGTATCCACCGGAACATCCGACCCCGTCACCGCAAACGCCGACGAACTCGCCCGCTGAACCGTGCGAAAACCGATCACCGACGAAGCACTCGCCGGATCAGAAAAACTCACCGCCGCGCACCGCGCATCCGGCGCCCGACCCTGCCAATGACCGCCGCACAGCACGCGATTTGCGCCAGACGAATCATTGCTCCACTCCCGCACATTGCCCGCCATCGCATACAAACCATATCCATTCGCTGTACCGCTAGATTCCGGCGCAGTCCCCGCACCATAAACCGGATGCAGCCCCCGCGTCGCACTCACATCATACGCATGCGAAGCCGAACTAATATAATTTGCATTAGAATGAGTAATCTCATCGCCCCACGGGAACCGCTTCCCGCTCAACCCGCCGCGAGCGGCATACTGCCACTCTTCCGCCGTCGGAAGGCGATAGCCGTTTGCGTTGAAATCACAGCTCCAATCATCCGTTTTATAGCAAAGATCAAATCCATCCATCTCACTACGCGCATTGCACCACATCACCGCATCCACCCAACGGATCGAATGCACCGGATGATTCGAAGCCGACCCGCCGCCAGCATTCGCAAAAACATATCCATTCGTAACCGCCCACTCAACAACTACGTCCCACAGCCCCTTTGAAACTTCCCCAGAATCCATAAATAAAGTATCGGAAACAGTCAAAGAATATACGCCATAATCCGGATCGTCCCCAGCATTTAGACCCTCTGGAATCCGAACACGACTCATTATCGCATCCACTCCAACGCCCTGCGCATCCTCGCCCAAAACCACGAACGACAGCGAATCCATATTCCCATCCCAATCCGCGCCCGCATCCCAAACAAAACGCTTACCCGCACCCGTCGAAACATCAGCACCGATGTCGCCAGAAACCGACCAAGCCCCGACGGTTCCATCATCCAGCAACAACGAAACCGCCACACGATTCGTCTCCGTGCTATGCACATCGTACGAAATATCCACAAGCTTCGTTCCCGCCCGCTGAGCCGCAGAAACATTTTTTACCCAAAGATCGTTTATCCAATAATAATCCGACCAGTTCCAAACAATGGAAGAACTCACATTTGTTAAAACAATCGTGCCTGTACTGAAAGTCTCACCTTTTGACGGAACACTCCCGCTTCCAGTCCACCCCAAGCACGTCCAATTCGTAAAAGCTTCGGTAGCCACACGGTTTATCAAACAAGTAACTGTCGACTTCCATGCATATGCATTTATTCCAAGGGTTGGAACCGGCGTTCCGTGGTCCGATGAAACACTCAATAAATAATCTCTGGAATCCGACAACGCACCAACGGCATCCGAAAGATTCGTTTCAGTTCCGTGCCGAACCGTATAAGTGAGCAATGCGACATTGTGATTCCAGTCCGAGCCCATATCCCAAACAATGCTCTTTCCGGCTCCTGGAGCAACGCCTGCACCCACATCGCCGCTAACACTAATGCTCGTTACATTCGTGCTTCCATTTTGAATCGAAAGACTAATTGGCGACTTGTTCGTCACATCGCTGACAATATCATAAGAAACATCAATAAGCTTCGTTCCTTCGCGCTGAGACACAGTCAAATTAGTGATCGCAAAAGAAATATCCCACTCCCAAGAAATCGCAGAATCTGTATTGGTTAAAATGATCTCACCTGTTGTGTATGTCGCCCCCAACAAAGGAACAGCCCCCGAACCCGACCAACCAGAGCACTGCCACAAAGCTCCATCATCACTCACTACAAAATCAACAGAGCAAGTGACCGCCGATCTCCAAGCATACGTATTCGTTCCAATGGTTGGAACCGGAGAACCATGGTTAGAGAAAACCGTCAACGTATAGTCACGAGAATCCAGAAAAACACCACTCATTAAAGCGGAATTCACCTCTGAAAACAGTCCCACAGCAGACACTAGCCAAACATACCCAATCATCCATTTTTTCTTATTCATCTTCATTTTCCTTCATTTCAACACATAACCCAGGACTGCACTGCATCCCGAAAGCCTTCACTGTTGTTTTGAATCATATTTATTTGAGCAATTCGATCAAGATCCACCGAAACCATCTCGATTTATTTTTGCATTTTTAAAGACGCATAAAACTTAACGGGAGATTATGCGGAAGCCGCAGTTCCTGTTTGCGTAGGTTCTTTCAGTACCATGATAAAAGTACCGTTCAGCACAACGTAAACCTCGAGCAACGTTAGCCCAATCCCCTCCAAGCCCCAGACTATTACACCACTCCCACACATTCCCCGCCATGTCATACAACCCATATCCATTCGGGGCAAATGCTCCGCATGGATTCGTATACGGATATTCTCCGTCATTATAATCTGGATGATGTTCTCGCGTTGAACTGGTATCATAGCTGTAACGACTAGAACTTCTATAGTTTGCATGATCATGCGTAATCTCGTCGCCCCAAGGAAATCGTTTTCCTTTTAATCCGCCGCGTGCCGCATACTGCCATTCATCGCCCGTTGCCAAACGATACCCGTTTGCGCTGAAATCAACGCTCCAATCACTCAGATTGTAACAAGATGTTTTTCCCTCCATTTCGGATCGATAATTGCAATAAACCGCTGCTCCATACCACGTTACCATAACACACGGATAACCGATGCCTTTTGTCGCTTTGATTCCAAAAATAGATCCATCCCATGTGATGCGGCAGCCTGAAGGAGAAAACTCATCCTCTGGGAAACCCCATTCATCACCAAAAATAAGAAGCTCTTGCACATCACCCTGCGCATTCTTCGCGTTGTAAATACTCATCGTAAGCTTACCGTTATCGTACGCCCATTGCATCACGCGAACCATTTCATCATTGGTAACTTCATATTTAGACATATAAAATGGTTCCACCGTCAGGGAATAATTTCCAAAGTCTGGATCAGTTCCTGCGTTGGTGCCGCCGGGAATCAGCACCATATCTTCTGGCGGAGCTACTCCTGCGACCTTAAACTCCATATTTGAAGAGACGCTTCCGTTCCAATCCGCCGCCATATTCCAAACTATGTTTTTACCAGAGCCAACAGCAACGCCTGCAAAAACATCGCCAGTCACGCTTGGACACGCCACCGCCGCCGTACCATCTTTGACCGAAAGTGAGATCCTCACATTAGAAGCTTCAGTGCTAGATACATCATACGAGATATTCACCAACTTCGTTCCCTCGCGCTGCACCACCATTAAATTTGACACCGTAACCTCTGCCAAAGATGACATAAAGCACAGCCCTGTAATTCCCATCAAAATCAATTTTTTCATTTTGCATACTCCTAATTTACGTTCAGGAGTCCGGGCACAAAAAAAGACGCGGACTCCAAATCCACGTCTCCAACAAGGCATCGACAAACGCCACTCACGAAACATGAACGGGGAGCCGCGCCACCTAGGCGCGTCTTCGTTCAGTTCGTTTCGTGATAAAATTTGTCGATTTTTGTTGGAAACGTACTGCGCGTTAACGCATTAAAATTTAATAAAAACTATTCGGTAAAAATTCCTTCATTAAAACCCGATGCCTATGCATCGAATCGCCACACACCTTAAACCAAACTCGGATCAAAGCCAGAAGTTTTTGGTTTTTTTCACCCAGATCATTTGGAGCGAGTTTTCAGACCGCCCTCCATCCCTCATACAAGACGCCCTTTTTTGGGTTTTTTCCTCGCAAATTAAAATGCGCCATCTCCGCAGAAACTTCCGAGCATTGGAAGAATTTTAGCCGCAAAAGAGCGCAAAGAACACAAAGGAAACAAGAAAGTTTCTACAACCAGTGAATCGTTCCTTCGTCACTATTTTCGAATACAAAAATTATTTATCGCTCCGCTTTCAGCGTTAGAGGAAAAGAGAGGAACTTCGGAGAGGGAGTTCTGACCACTTATCTTCACTAATCTACCGGCGACGCAATGAGCTGCCGGAATTGTATTGTTTTTGTTGTATAAGCCATGCCTATCCGGTTGACTCACCACTATACCACATGTAGTGTTTTGGGATGAAAACTCACCACCCGCAATCACTTTTTGACTTCTTAAAACTGTTCCCTGGAGAGCCTGAGTGTATTGCTTACCTTGAGACTACTCGCTGGACTAACGGGTTCACCTGTCCGGAGTGCGGCATTAGCGACACGGCTCAACGGATCGCAACGAGACCTCGAATTCTTAGATGCAGGCACTGTCATAAGGATATATCGCTAACTGCCGGAACCATTATGCATGCGACAAGAACATCATTGCAGGCTTGGTTTCTGGCTGCGTATTTAATGACGTCCAAAACGCCTGGGATGTCAGCCCTTCAACTTCAGCGCCAACTTGGATTGTCGCGGTACGAAACGGCTTTTCAAATACTTCACAAGCTTCGAGTAGGCATGGTTCGCCCAAGCCGTGACAGTATTGGGCTAGACTGGCCTGTAGAGGTGGACGAAACGCTTGTCGGTGGTCGAACTCGAGGCAAAGGTCGTGGTGTTGTAACTTCTCAATAACTTCCAAAATCGCTTGATTCTGGCGGATTTAGAGAGGGTT
>JAOZMR010000018.1 GCA_029934215.1 Pontiellaceae bacterium
ATTTTTCACAAGACCCAGCGCATAGTCGGCAGCCAGCTCAAAGAGCGAAGGTGTTTGATAGGCAAACCGATTCTGCGGACGACTCAGCGCGGAAAGAAGCAGGCCTTCATCACGTACGCCGGAAAGCCCACCAAACAAAGCGAGCATTTCCAAATGAAAGGCATACACATCTTCCGCATCAATCCAGATCGGTTCGGGCTCTTCATTAATAAGCACGGGCATCTACGTCGTCCATAAAATTGATGAATGAGCGGTTAACGACGCGGTTGCCGCCGGGTGTCGGGTAGTTGCCAGAAAAATACCAATCACCGAGATGATTCGGGCATGCAGCATGTAGCCCTTCGAGATTTTGATAGATCACCTCGAACTCCGCCTTTAAATCGGGCGGGCGTAGTATCGCGGCTATCTTGGTTTCTACCTCGCCCTGCTTGAAGAGCTTAAAGATCGGCTTTACCTCATTTTTTACCTCTTCGCGCGGAAGCTTCATGCTGGCTTTGCATTTTTTATATACATCCGTGAGCACCGCTTCGCGTCCGGTTTCTTTGATGAGTGCAATGGCCGCTTGAAATGCGACAAAATCTTTCGCTTTAGACATATCAATGCCATAGCAGTCGGGGTAGCGGATTTCCGGCGCGGAAGAAACTATGACGATTTTTTTGGGGTTTAAGCGGTCGAGAATGCGCAGGATGCTTTCGCGAAGCGTGGTTCCGCGTACGATGGAGTCGTCGAGCACGACGAGCGTGTCCTGCGGCTTCACCACGCCGTACGTCGTGTCGTAGACCATCGAAACCAGTTCCGTACGGTCTGCATCGGCGGTGATGAAGGTGCGCAGTTTCGCATCCTTGGTCATGATTTTTTCGGTACGCGGTTTGTATTTGATCAATTCACAGATTCGTTCTGGCGACAAACAGCGCTCTGTTTGGATGTGATGTTGCGCACGCTCGGCGACATACGCCTCCACCCCTTCGATCAGCCCCATGAACGCGGTTTCTGCAGTATTGGGTATGTAGGAAAACACGGTGTTATCGAGATCATAGTCGATCGCTTTAAGCACCGGCTCTGTGAGCTGACGCCCCAGCTGTTTGCGCTCCTCGTAAATATCTTTGTCGGTTCCTCGCGAAAAATAGATCCGCTCGAACGAACAGGGCGCCACCGTAGTCACCTCAGAAATCTGCTTGTGAAGAATCTCGCCATTTTTACGAACCACTAATGCGTGGCCTGGCTTAATCTCCTGCACAGAATCGACCGGCACATTGAACGCCGTCTGGATGGCTGGACGCTCGGATGCCACCACAACAAATTCGTCGTCCTGGTAGAAAAAACCTGGGCGAATTCCACAAGAATCGCGCATCACGAAAAGATCGCCATTCCCCACCATTCCCGCCATCGTATAGCCGCCGTCGAAATTTTTGACAGAGCGTTTCAATACAGTGAGTATATCAAGATTCTGCTCAATTTTCTTAGAAATCTCCTGGCGATCGAGTCCCTCTTTTCGGTATATACGAAACAAACGATCGTTCTCTTCGTCGAGGAAATGGCCAATCTTCTCCATCACCATCACCGTGTCTTTTTCGCTTCTCGGGTGCTGACCAAGCTCAACGAGTGTATCGAAAAGCTGGTCATTATTCGTCAGATTAAAATTCCCAGCTAGCACCAAATTTCTGCTTTTCCAATTTCGGTGCCTCAAGAACGGGTGGCAATAATTGATGCCTCCCCGCCCGCGTGTTCCGTAGCGCAGATGCCCCAACAAAATCTCGCCCGCAAACTTTGCATTCCGCTTCAGCCACTCCGGATCGTCAAGATGTTCTTCGCTCTCAGCCAACCCAGAAAGCATATGTTGGTGCACGCTAGAAATCGGATCCTTATCTGCCGAACGCGACCGAAAAATAAACGGCTTACCCGGCTCGGTCTCTTGCTTCATCACGACCGCGCCGGCTCCGTCTTGCCCTCGATTATGCTGCTTCTCCATCAGCAAATAGAGGCGATTAATTGCAAAATACGGCGACCCGTATTTTTCGACATAATACTCAAACGGCTTCAAAAGCCGAATCGCGGCAATCCCACACTCATGACCAATCCAATCACTCATCCCATACTCTCCTTCGTTCCGGACAAATTTAAAGCGCGCATCCTTGCACCAAGACCTTCCTTGGTCAAGAGAATGAAACAGAAGAAAGCTTGAAACTCGGGCACCTCCTCCCGTTTAATAGACGCATGAGCACAAAACAATCCAGCGTATCCACACCGACAAAACCAGCACAGCGTTTGGATATCTGGCTAGCAGAAACCCAACCAGAGCACTCACGTGCGCGGTGGCAATCCCTCATACAACAAGGAAACGTCACCGTCAACGGCAACTCCGTGAAACGGAATCACAAACTGCGAGCGAGCGACCGCGTGGCATGGACTCTTCCAGCCCCGACGTCCACAGAAGTGCAACCTGAAGATATCCCGCTCGACATTCTACACGAAGACGCGCACATCATTGCAATCAACAAACCCGCAGGTCTCGTCGTGCATCCAGCACCCGGCAACGAAAACGGAACACTCGTCAACGCCCTACTGCACCACTGCGACGATCTAGCAGGAATCGGCGGCGAAATCCGGCCAGGCATCGTCCATCGGCTCGACAAAGATACCAGCGGCGTAATCATCGTCGCAAAAACAGACCCCGCCCTAACCGAGCTATCTCGCCAATTCAAGGCCCGAGAAACCAAAAAAGAATACCAGGCCATCACACACGGCATTCCCAGCCAACCCAGCGGGCGCATAGAAACAACAATCGGGCGACACCCGATACACCGCAAGAAAATGGCGGCAGAAGTGCGCACAGGTCGGCATGCCGTATCAAACTACGAGATCACAGAAGCCTTCGAGCGAGCCGCACTTCTACGCATACGAATAGAGACCGGGCGAACCCACCAGATCCGCGTACACATGGCGCACATCAAACACCCCATAATTGGCGACAAGCTCTACGGACGCACGCACGCAAACGCAATCAAAGCCGACCGTCAAATGCTCCACGCCGCAAAGCTCACCGTTGTCCACCCCAGCACCGGCGAACCGATACATTTCTCAGCACCAGTACCCCTCGACATGTTAACCCTTCTTTCCTCTCTTCGGAAAAACATTCTATAAAATCCGAGAGGCCTTTCCGGTTGAAGATTTCCAAATGCCGATTATAAAAAAAAGGATTCCAACCCTTGGAAAAACCTGATTCTATTTTTATCTGTTTTTTTGTGGCAAAACACTCCACTCGGCTGTTCATCGAACTCCCTCAAGCAAAAACCTACAGTGAGCCGCCTGGCTTGTCTTGAATGATGGTGTGCTCGGCCTGGGTGTTTTTTTGGGACCAGTCTTCGTTGTAGTGAAGCCCTCGACTCTCTTTGCGCTGCTGGGCGCACCGGATGATCAGTTCGGCGACAGCTGCGAGATTGCGGAGTTCGATTAGGTCCGCTGTCACGAGGTAGTCTCGATAGTAGCTCGCTACCTCTTCACGTATGGTGCGAATGCGCCGCCGTGCACGCGCTAAGCGACGATCGGATCGGACAATTCCTACGTAGTCCCACATGACCGAGCGCACTTCGTTCCAATCGTGCTCAACTACGACCGCCTCATCGCTCGAAACCGCTTCCCCGCATTCCCAGCGGGGAATGGAGATCCCTTCGACCGGATTGTTTTTCCAAACCTTGGAAACGGCCTCGGCGCAACGGGCGCCGCAAACTGCGGCCTCAAGCAGGGAGTTGCTGGCGAGTCGATTTGCTCCGTGTAGTCCGGTGCTGGCGACTTCGCCGATGGCGTACAGCCCATCCATTGCGGTGCATCCGTTGACCTCGGCAACCACGCCGCCGCATGAGTAGTGCGCGGCTGGCACCACCGGAACGGGCGTGAGCGCCATATCAAAACCAAAATTGAGGCACATGCCGTAGAGTGTTGGAAAGCGGGTTTGCAGAAAGTCGGATTCGCGATGAGAGATATCGATGTACACAAATGGATCGCCGTGGCGTTTCATGACCGAGTCAATGGCCCGGGCGGTAATGTCGCGCGGAGCGAGCGCGCCGCGTTCATCGAAATCGTATACAAATTCATGCCCGCGGCGATCGATCAAACGGGCGCCTTCTCCACGAACCGCCTCAGAAATCAGAAACGATCCAGCGGAAGGATGATACAAACAGGTCGGATGAAATTGAACCATTTCCATGTCGCGCACCGGAAGCCCCGCCCGCCACGCCATTGCCACTCCGTCGCCTGTGGCAACATCTGGATTCGATGTATAGAGATACACCTTGCCCAGTCCGCCCGTTGCCAAAACGGTGACCGGCGAGCGAACGGTCAGAATTTCGCTGACGGGTTTATCAAGAAAGTAGCAACCGATGCATCGATTTTCGCCGGACAAACCAATCCACCCCGTGGTTACCACATCAATCGCCAACCAATTTTCAGCGACCGTTATGTTTGACTCGGCTTTTGCGCTAGCGAGCAGCTTCTCGATCAGCTCCTTACCCGTGATGTCACCCGCGTGAAGAACCCGCCTGCGTGAATGACCTCCTTCCTGCCCAAGATCGTATTCGTTTGGTCTATTTTCCCGATGCTCAAAACGAACCCCAGCGGCTTCGAGCTCGGCGATCTGTTCGGGTCCGCCCTCGATTATGGCTCGCACAGCGGACTCGTCGCTCAATCCGCCGCCCGTTTGAAGCGTATCTTGGATATGCTCATCCATCGAATCGGTCGGATCCATTACGCAAGAAATCCCGCCCTGCGCATAGCGAGTATTTGCCTCATCACTCGCCCCCTTACAAACCAGAAGCACCTGCCCATGTGCGCTCAGGCGCAACGCTGCGGTTAGCCCGGCCAGCCCGCTTCCGATAATTAAAAAATCTGTATCTCGTGTTTGCATAGGTTCCAAGGGTTGGAAAAACGAAAAACAGACAGTACCATACTTCTTCCAAACATTGGAACAGTGGAATGTTAGAAGATTTGGACACCTCTAAAAAATGCGTCCACAAAAACACCAATCGAGGGGCTTTTCGTAGAATAATGTTTTTATTCTGCCCAGAGTCTGGCAGGGTCTCACTTTTGCACACAACTGAACAGAGGAATACAGCATGATCAAAAAAGATGGAACCTATGTGGTGATGGGCTTGCTCAACACCGACTCGATTGCATACGCAACGGGCAAAAAAATTGAAGAGCTCGGCGGCAACGTCATCTACACCGTCCAAAGCGAACGAATGAAAAAAGTGTTTTTCGACCGAGGCTGCCCAGATCTCCCAAAAGAAACCAAAGATGCGATGACCATCAAATATTGCGACGTCACCAGCGAAGATGAAGTTCGCAATCTGTTCAACGACATCGGCGACATCGACGGTCTCGTCCACTCCATCGCCTTTGCTAATCCGAAAACCTGCCTCGGCAACCAGATGCACACCAGCTCCTTCGAAGACGTAAAACTCGGCTTCCACATCAGCTGCGTCTCCCTCTCCACCGTAGCACAATACGCACAAGAACATATGCCAAACGGCGGATCGATTGTCACCATCTCCTTCGCATCCCAGCTCGCCTTCCCATTCTACAACTGGATGGGCGTAAACAAAGCCGCGCTCGAAGCACTCGTTCGCGCACTCGCCCGTGAACTGGGTCGCGAACACGTACGCGTCAACGCCATCTCTGCCGGACCGCTCGCAACCAAAGCTGCCAAATCGATCCCCCACTTTGCGCACTTAGCGCAAACATGGAAACGCATCAGCCCGCTTCCATGGGATGCGGTGAACGACAAAGGTGAAGTCGCAAAATCCGTCATCTTTCTACTCGGCGACTACTCCACAAAAATCACTGGACAAACCCTCTACGTCGACGGCGGCGCATCCGTTGTTGGAGGCGAACTACTCAAGCACGAAAAGCCACTAAAAACCATGCCCATGAAAAAGAAAGAAGCACGCGAACGCCTGAAACGCATGCAAGCGCGCCAAAACAAATAGAAAAAACACGAATCAGAAACCCCTTGCGGGGCAAAACCAGAAATGAGGCGTTTTGTATGCGGGCTGGTTCGTAGCAAGATTTCCCGCCAAGCCAGTGAAACACTCTGCTCATATGTCACGCATATGCTCACGATCGTGAGCATATGCGTGACATATGAGCAGAGTGTTTTTGTGTTCCTGTAAAAAAAAGCTCGACTTGCACAGGTGTGCAGGTCGAGCTTTTCGGGGTTAGTTGCTGTTGCGTGTTAGCGGTCTTCGGTCATGAGGTTTTGGTAGTCTTCGACGGTTCCGCCTGCGAGGCAACAGTCGATGATGCTGCGTCCGAGGGGATCGAGGTCGGCGTGGATGTATTTTTTGAGCTGGTCGTGGAAGAATCCGGTGAGGATTTCTGCGCCTTTGTCGAATGTTTCGGGTCCGATCTCGGGTTGTGTGTCTACTTGGAGGAACCAAAGAGGCATCATTACGCCTTCTATGCGCATTTTGTTTAGGGAGTACCCAAGTAGTGAGCAGCGGGATGGGACGACTTGGTCGGATTTAAAGTGAGCGTGTCCTCGGCGGGCGAGGTAGTCGCGAACGAGCCATTGTGGCATGAATCCGGTTTCCCAGGCTCCAATATGCTGATTCGGTATGAGGATGTAGCGAGTGGCGGTTCCTTCTTGGAATTGTTTGAGCAGGAGGTTGGCTTGCGTCACTTTTCTTCCGGTTGAGAAGGGCCAGTAGCTTCCTACGCCTTCGCTGCTCATTTCTCCTGTGTCTACAATGCTTGGGTTTGAGAAGCCTCGTGGAGATACGAGACGCCAGAGCCATGCGAGTGCTGGGGGTAGGATGTGAAGCATTCCCAGGATTCCGTAGGATGGATTTGCTTGTGAGCATGGTGGCATGCGTACTCCGAAGGAGCGGATGTCGATGTTTACTTTTCCTGGGGTGACGTTGGGGACGATTTTGCGTGGGATGACGACGCGTGGGTTTGGACAGGTAACGCCGGGTTCGTCTTCGATGTGGTTCCAGATGATGCCGGTTCCTCCTTCAACGGTGTCCATGTTTAGAAAGAGGAGTGGTTCTTTTGCGTTGAGGGTGAGTTGTTCTAGGTCAGGATCTGTTCCGTATTCTTTGATGTGGTCTACGCGAACGAACCATGCGTTTTCTGCGTCGGTTATGGAGAGTTTGCCTTTGTTTTCTTGTAGATCTGGGTGGCAGAGGCCCATGTCGTCGCAAACGGGGTTCAGTTCGCAGGTTCGTTGGATTTCTAGGCACCGTTTTTCGTTGGTGATGGTGTTTCTTCCGAGAAGAAGGCGTCCGTCTGGCATGCGATGGGGTTGTTGAAGCATTTCGCTTTTTCCGCCGCCGCTGGCTCCTTCGTGCATGAATGTGACGATGTTGTCGTAGGGGGTTACGACTTCAACGGCTGAGCAGTGGGCTGTGACCCAGCCTTGTTGTTCGCCGAGTTCGATGAGTGCGCCGTAGACGCCTTTTTTTGCGCTTGGACCTGGGTAGAGGTTGTATGAGAAGATTTCGTGGATGTCGCTTCGTTTGTGTACAACAACTTGTTTTCCGTCGAAGTGGGTTTGGCGGAAGGGTGGTGCAACGTAGATGATCAATCCTGGGTTGAATTCGCGTTCTATGGTGTTGATGTCGACGACTCCTTGAAGGAGGCCGAGACCGAAGGCGAAGAATCCGGCGTTCGCTGGGCAGATGGCGATGGCGTCTCCTGCGAGACCTCCTTCTCCCATTTCGAATGCGAAAATTGCGAGGTCTTGATCTGCGAGCCAGTCGAAGGTTTCGTCGCGTAGGGAGTCGAATGAGAAGTCGTAGCGATCTTTGAAGCGTGTTTTGTCGCTTGGTTTTTCGTCGGCAACGAGCATGCAATCTGGGTCGCGGCGGCGCATGTAGGATTCTCTGTAGTTTGCGCTGACTCCATTTTTGATTCGAACGACATCGACTTCTTCAACGATTTCTCCGTTGGGGAGTTTGTAGGAGACGACTTGGTTGGTTTGTTCGGCGCTTCCGCATGCGATGTCTGCTAGATCTTCAATTTTGGATGCGATGGTGACGGATTTTGCTCGAAGGAGCATTTTTTTTACGTCGTCTTGGATGTTTAGTTTCTCTAGTTGTGAATCGTTACTCATTTCTCTGAATTCTCCGGGTTTTTCTGTTTTCCAAACCTTGGAATGTTGTTTAGACGTTCCGAGCGTCGGCATCTTTTTCGTGAGTTTTCACCTCACGTGACGAGCTTGTGTTCTACGCATTTCTGGATATGAAAGCGAGCTAATTTCGAGAGCTAATTTTTTTGAGTTTTTTTTGATGTGTAAATTTTTGCTGTTATGGCGCCGATTGTTGCGACGGTGATGACGGATGCTGTGGCTAGTGTTGGTGAGTTCGCGGCGTGAAGCATTGCACCACCGATTGTTGGGCCGGTGAGTCCTGCGATTCCGTAGCCGAGAAAAACAAAGGGATAGATTTCGCTGAGTCTGTTTGAGCCGAAGGATTCGGCGACTTGGGCGGCGAAGATGACGAAGAATCCTCCGAATGCGAATGCGATCAGGATTGATGATAGGTAGAAAATGGGTGTGGATTCAATGGTCATTAGCCCTGCGCTTGCTGCGAGGATAAGCATGCAGTATATCAGAACGCGCGAGTTAAAGCGGTCGTAAAGTAGGCCCCAAAGCACTCTTCCTGCTGCGTTCCCAACGGCGAATAGCATGATTGAGAGTGTTGCCTGCGCTGTAGAAATGCCCAAGCTTAAGCCAATCGGTTTCAGGTTCCCGACGATTAAAAGCCCGCCGAATGTTCCGCAAAACATCATGCTGAAAAGGTATTTAAATTCTCTTTGTTTGAGTAGTTTTCGGAGTGGTTCGGTTTTTCGAGGGTTGAAGGATTCGGCTTCATTCTTTTTGGGTACGAACAAAAGAAGAGCGCCTAGACATACGAAGGTTCCGACGAACCATCCGATCCGTTGAAGAATCAGAAGAACTGGCATGCCTGCATCGAGGAGGTGGTTTCCTGCTTTTGCAAAAAAGACGGCGCCAAGCCCAAAGCCGGCTACGGTTAGGCCGGTGATGAGTCCTTTGTGTTTTGGGAACCATTTTATGCCTGTTGCCAGTGGGCAGACGTAGCCGAATCCAATTCCAGCTCCGGCAAGTATGCCGAAGCCGATGAGTTGTAGAGGGAAGCTGTCGCCGGAAGATGCCCCGGTTAGGTAGCCCGCTAAGAAGAGCAATCCGCCGATGGATGCAATTCGGCGCGGTCCCTGTTTGTGTTGGAGGATTCCGGCGAATACCATGCTGACTGTGAATGATGCGATGCAGACGCCGAAGATGAGTCCTGCGTGGCACGCAGTTAGCCCGTGCTCGGTTCCGAGCGCGGGAACAAATGTACTCCATGCGTATACGACGCCTAAGCAGCTTTGAATTAGTATGGATGCTGCTAAAGCGAGCCAACGTTTCATCGAGTTTCTCGTTTTATTTGTCAGGGTAGTCGATCTTTAAATCCCTAATACATCCTTCATGTTGTATAGACCTGGGGATTGAGTGGCTGCCCATATGCCGGCGTTTAGTGCGCCGATTGCAAAGGTGTCGCGGCTTGTTGCGCGGTGTGAGAGTTCAATCATTTCTCCTGTTCCGGCCATCAAAACGGTGTGGTCGCCGACGATGTCGCCGCCTCGTATTGCGTGAAATCCAATTTCGTCTTTTGTGCGAGCGCCTGGGTGTCCTGTGCGTCCGTCGGTTTGAGATTTTTTTAGATCGAGTTTTGCGCCATCGGCTGCTGCCTTCCCTAGCATTAGAGCGGTGCCGCTTGGGGCGTCGGCTTTCTGGTTGTGGTGACGTTCAATGATTTCTATGTCGTAGCCTTTGGCGTGTAGTTTTTTTGCGGCTTCTTCCACGAGGTTACATAGAAGGTTGATGCCGAGGCTCATGTTGCCAGCCATTACTACGGGAACGTGGGTGGCGGTTTTGTTGACTTCCGCGAGTTCTTCGTCGGAAAGACCGGTTGTACCGATCACCCAAGCTGTCCCCCATTCGGCGATGCGTTCGGCGTTGCCGGCGGTTCCGAAGTGCGAGGTGAAATCGATTATTACGTCTGCGTTCGGTGCGACTGCGGCGAGGTCGGTGGTGAGTTTTACACCTGCTTCTTTTGTGCCTGCGATGATTCCTGCATCGTTTCCAATGTCTGGAATGTCCCATAAATCGGTCGCGCCGACGAGTTCGAGACCCGCGACTTTTTCTTCTTGTATGCAGCGGATCAGTGTTTTTCCCATCCGACCTGCCGCGCCTTGAATTACTACTTTTATACTCATAAGTTTTCTCCGTTTGGAGTTTCTAGCAAATTAAAATGATGATTGTAAAGCTCTCATTTTCTGGTTTGTCGTTCTATGCCTTTGGTTGCGGTGGTGCGGGGGGCGAGGTCGCTTTCGATGTTGGTTTGTAGGGTTTTGTTGTCGATGTGGCGATGTTCGTGTAGAAATTTTTCGAGGAGGCGAGCGAGTCGTCCTGGTTTGAATCCGGCGGTGGCGTGGGTTTCTTGATGGAGCCAGTCGCTCCATTCTTTGAAGGCGGTAAAGGTGGAGGGTTGGTTTTGCCAGATGAGGGGTGAGGTTTTTGGGAAGCGTCTGTTGTTTACGGTGATGTCCCAGAATCGGGCGAAGCGCCGGATGGCTTGGAGGTCGTGGAATGTGAGGGCTGAGGTTTGGAGGATGTCGTAGGGCGGGGTGGTTTGGTAGACCATTTCGTGTGTTTGATCGTGCCTGGCGATGGGCGCTCCGCGTAGTTTTTTGAGGATGCCGAGCTGGATTTCTTCGGGTCCGCAGGCGTGGAGTCGGTCGAAGCCGTTGGCGAGGCTTTCGATGTTTTCGCCTGGGAGTCCGGCGATGAGGTCGGCGTGGAGGTGGATGGATGGCATGGCGCTGAGGGTGCGGATGTTTTGCTCGATTTTTTCTAGATCCATCCGGCGTTCGATGCGCGTGGCGATTTCTGGGTTGAAGGTTTGTACGCCGACTTCGAGCTGGAAGAAGCCGGGTGGCGCATTTTCTAAAATGGTTTGGAGGTTTTTGGGTAGGATGTGCGGTTCCCATTCGAGGTGTAGCATCATGCCTTCGACGCGGTTGTTGAGAAAGAAGTTGAGGATGGTTGCGGCGTGGGCGGGGTTGGCGTTGAAGGTGCGGTCGATGAATTTGAAAATCTGTCCGCCGCGTTCGATGAGTTTTCCAAACATTGGAAGTAGTTTTTCTGTTGGGAATAGGCGTATACCGTTTTCGAGGGAGGAGAGGCAGTATTCGCAGGAGAATGGGCAGCCTCGGGAGGTTTCGATGTAGAGGCGTCGGTTGGCGAGGTCGGCGTCGGTGTATTCTTCGTAGGGTAGAGCGATGACTGCTAGGTCGACGGGCGGGGCGTCGATCACTTTTGATAGGCTGTGGACCGCGTTCAGTGCTGTTTGGCAAACATTTTGAATGATGTGCTCGCCTTCGCCACGGATGAGGTGGTCGGCGTTTTTGAAGAGAGGGAGGTTGTGGTAGTCGTGGCTGACTTCTGGACCGCCGATGACGATTTTTATGTCGGGGCGGATGGCGCGAAGGATGGCGACGGTTTCGGTGGAGACGGTTAGGTTCCAGATGTAGACGCTTAATAGGATGATCTTTGGGTGGCGGGCGAGGAGCGTTTCGGCGGCGGTTTGTGGGTTGCGGGAGTGTTCGAATTCGATGATCTCGGAGCGGTCGTGGAGGTCGCCAAGGTTCGCTCGTAGACAGCGTAGTGCGAGTGCGGTATGCGAATAGCGGGCGTTAAATGTTGAGAAAATTATGTCCATCCGTTAAATGTAGCTGTTTTGAAGTTGGTTGAGGAGGAAATAGAGTGAGTTCAATTTGTATTTATGGAAATCCCGCTCTGCGTAAAACAGCGGAATGCGTGGGTTCGGTAACGAATGAGGTTCGTGCGTTGGTGGATCGGATGCTTAAGATTATGTATACCGCTGATGGTATTGGTTTGGCGGCAGGGCAGGTCGGCGAGACGTGTGCGGTTTTCGTTTTGGATGTTCCGGCGGAGGCCGATAAGAATGATGATGGGTTTCCGAGTAATCCGTCGGTTACGATGCCGCTCGTTTTTATTAATCCAGAGGTGATCGGGGCGTCTGATGAGGTGGATACGAAGGAGGAGGGATGTCTAAGCTTTCCAAAGCTTTACGTTTCTGTTACTCGATCGAAGGAGGTCGTGGTTCGTTTTCAGGATCGAAACGGAAACGCTCAGATGTTGAACGCGAAAGGGTTGCTCGCCCGCGCAATTCAACATGAGATGGATCATTTGAACGGGCTTCTGCTTTTTGACCATATGAGCAAGGCCACGAAAATGAAGCACGCTCTGCTGTTTCGAAAGTTTAAGAAGGCGAACAAGTGAAGTGAATGAGCGCGAAACTGATCGTTATGGTTAGTTCTTCGATCTGCCGAATCTTTTCTTTCGCTTCTGGGCTCGAATTCCAGAAAAGGGGTGTCATTTGGATTAGATCCAGTATCTGGGTTTGATTAAGCGTTTGCGGGTAGGTGAATGTTTCGCGGATCATTTCTCTGAAGTGCGATGCGCATTTTCCGGCGGCTTCATCGGCTTTTTCTTCAAACGCACTCGCGTGATCGGTCAGTTTGGATCGTAGTTCAATGAGGTGCTTTGGCCCTGGTACTCCAAGGATCAGGGTTCCTCCCGGCTTCAGAACGCGGGCAAATTCTTCGTTGTTTCGTGGGGCGAGAATGCTGAGTATATGATCCATCGAGTCGTTTGCGAATGGAAGCTCGCGCATCCCGTTGGCGACAATCCATGTGATCTCTTTGTGGCGTTTCGCCGCGTAGCGGATTGCCTCTTTCGATACATCGACTCCGAAGCGGTTTCCGCTCAGTGTTCCCAGTAGATGACCTTCTCCGCAACCGCAGTCAAGTATGGACGGATGAGGGGCAGGGTTTTGTTGTTGTGAACCGTTAGAATCTGTGATTCTAGGTTTCAAGACCCTCTTTAGGTGTTTCGCGAGTGGATCGAATGCGCCGGAGTCGAAGAAGCGGCGGCGGGCTTGGATCATCGCTTTATCGTCGCCAGGATTTTTTGATTTCCGCTGATGAGTGAGCAGTAGGTTGACGTAGCCATCCTTCGCCACATCAAACGAGTGGTTATTGTTGCAGGAGTATACGCGATTCTCAAGACGGAGCGCTTCGCGACAGACTGGGCAGATGAGTTCTTGTTGGTTCATAGGGTTGAGTTTATCCACTAATCTTCGCTAATCCGCACGAAGAAATATGGGAAAAGATGAATGATGCGATAATTTACAGTGTTGGAAATTGACGCGGCGGGTGCTCTGCCGTATGGTCTGCCGTTTTGAATTTTGGAACTGAAACAGGAGGATTTTATGAAGGTATCACTGAAAGACGACAGCGCTTGCCGCAAAACGATGAGTGTGGAGGTTCCTGCGGACACGATTACTATGGAGTACGCAGTGTTGTTGAAGAGCTACGTGAAAAGCGTTGCGTTGCCCGGTTTCCGTAAAGGGAAGGCACCGAAGGGGCTTGTGGAAAAGAAGTATGCAAAGACGATAATCGCAGACTTGAAGGAACGCCTTGTGCCGAAATATTACAAAAAGGCGGTCGAAGAAAATGACTTGAGGATTGTTTCTGTTCTGGGTGCCACCGAACCCAAACTGGAGGAAGGTACGTCGTTGACTTTTGATGTGACACTGGATGTGTTTCCTGAATTCAAGCTTCCGAAGTATCTGGGCATTGTTGTTAAACCGGAAAACGTGCATGTCGAGGACAAGCAGGTTAACGATATGGTTGATAGCATTCGTCGTCAGCATGCGACGTTTAATGATATTGAAGATCGTCCGGCTCGTGAAACAGATATGGTGCAGATTTCCTACGAATCGACCGTTGATGGAGTGCCGCTCGAAGAGAAGGTGCCGGAAGCTCGCGGAATGGGTACAGGAAATGGATATTGGACCACCTGCGACGATGACGCGTTTCTTCCTGGTGTGGGCAAGGCTCTGATCGGATCATCCATCGGCGACAAAAAAGATATCACCGTGGAATTCCCTGAAAGCTTTATCGTGAAAGAGCTCGCCAACATCAAGGCCGAATTTAAGGTTGAAGTAACCGCTATGCGTGAACGCGAACTCCCAGAGTTCGATGAGGAATTTCTTAAAAAGCTAGAGGTGGGATCTGAAGAAGAATTCCGCGCGAGGATTCGCGAACATCTTGAGCAAACGGCTCAGAAAACAGAAAAGTCTCGTCAGCAGAATGCGGTATGCGAATTCCTGCTGAAAAAGACAAAAATAGAGGTTCCATTAAGTGCTGTTCAGGAGCAGATCCACACGTTGATGAAGGATATTGCTCGTCGGCGCACGATGCAGGGGGTTGGAAAAGAACAACTCGCGGCTCAGTCCGGCGAGATCATGGAAGAGGCGAAGACAAAAGGAGAAGAGCAGGTGAAGTTGCGCTACATCGTTCTTTGTATTGCCGATGCCGAAAAAATTGAAGCCGAGGACGTGGAGATTTCTGAAGAGATTGCACGTATGGCGGTTCAGCAGGGCAAGGATGCTTCGGATTTTCGAAAAGAACTCGAAAAAGTCGATGGTATCGATTCGGTCTGCGATCAAATTCGCTTTACTAAAACCGTAGATTTCCTTCTCGAAAAAGCGAAAGAAAAATAGAACGTGGATGTGTGGGTGCTAATGAAGAAGTGGGTTTGTGAAAATCCGTTTTTCAGAAAATCAATCCCACGCACACCACAACCTCCCAGCCCCACAACAATAAATGGAATTTTTTTATGAATGAAACAGCACAAATGATTATCCCAACAGTGATCGAAACCACAGGACGCGGCGAACGCGCGTACGATATATACTCGCGCCTTCTTAAGGAACGCATTATTTTTCTCGGCACAGAGATTAACGATACGGTTAGCAATCTTGTGATTGCTCAGCTTTTATTTTTGCAGAGCGAAGATGCAGATAAAGAGATTAGTGTCTACATCAATTCCCCAGGAGGAGTCGTTACGGCGGGTATGGCGATTTATGACACGATGCAGTTTTTGAAGTGTCCGATCACGACCTATTGCGTGGGGCAGGCAGCCAGCATGGGCGCGGTACTGCTTGCTGCGGGTGAAAGCGGAAAGCGCTTTGCTCTACCGAACTCGCGGATCATGATTCATCAACCGCTCGGAGGCGCACAGGGCCAAGCGACGGATATTGAGATTCAGACAAAAGAGATTCTGCGCATGAAGAAGAGTCTTAATAAGATTCTTTCTCATCACACAGGGAAACCTGTCGAAACAGTGGAGAAAGATACGGATCGTGACTTCTTCATGTCCGCTGAAGAAGCCGTAAAATACGGTATTGTCGACGAAGTGGTCTCGAAAAAACAATAGCTCCTTCGAGCAAGGAACAACTAAAACCGAAGGTTTACCATGTCAAAGAAAACGAAACCCGCATGCTCTTTTTGTGGAAAAGCATCCAACGCATTAATCGCTGGTCCTACAGGAACATTTATCTGCGGTGAATGTGTGCAACTTTGTAATACTATTATCTCGCAGGGGAAACCTGCAGGAAAAAAGTCAACCTCAAACGAACCGATCAATGTGCTTAAACCGCACGAGATTAAAGCGCATCTCGATGAATATGTGATTGGACAGGAACACGCCAAAAAGGTTTTGGCGGTTGCTGTGCATAACCACTACAAACGAATGCTTCAACAAGACGATGAAGATGGCATAGAACTAGAGAAAAGCAACGTTCTGCTCGTGGGGCCAACCGGAAGCGGAAAAACGCTTCTCGCAAAAACGCTCGCGCGGGTTCTCGACGTGCCATACGCCGTCACAGATGCCACCACCGTCACCGAAGCCGGTTACGTGGGCGAAGACGTTGAAAGCATCTTACTCTCGCTCTTGCAAAACGCAGACAACGATGTGAAAAAAGCCGAACGCGGCATTGTTTACATTGATGAAATCGACAAAATCGGGCGCAAGACCGACAACGTATCCATCACACGCGACGTCTCAGGAGAAGGCGTTCAGCAAGCGTTGCTGAAAATCATCGAAGGTACGATCGCAAAAATCCCACCGAAAGGCGGACGCAAGCATCCGTCAGAAAAATACATCGATATTGACACCTCCAACATCCTATTCATCTGCGGCGGAGCATTCGTGGGTATCGACGAAATCATCAAACGCCGCACCGATGAGAAAGTGCTCGGTTTCGGAGCCGCAGAAAAAGTATCCAAGGATTGGAAACCTGCGACCATGAACATTGAACCAGAAGATCTGCTTAAATTTGGGCTCATTCCCGAATTTATCGGTCGCATCCCGCTTGTTGTACAGTTGCAAGAATTATCCGAGGACGATCTAGTTCACATCTTAACCGTCCCGAAAAACGCCATGGTTAAGCAATACAAAAAACTGCTCTCGATGGACGACGTAGAACTCAATTTCGACGACGACGCCTTGGTTGCACTCGCAAAAATGGCACTAAAACGCAAAACGGGAGCACGCGGTCTGCGTGCGATCCTCGAGCATCTCATGCTCGATGTTATGTACGAAGTGCCGCAACGCGATGATATTAAGCTCTGCCAGATCACTAAAGATGTCGTCGAAGGTCGTGCGCATCCCATTGAATTAGGTGATGTGAAAAAGCTGTCCGCATAAAAATAAAGCACTAAAGCTTCCGATGGAACGGGTTTTGGAGCGGGAAGGAACCGGGTTGCCCAGCGAATGAATGATATTTACGAATCAAAGGACTGCTTCAATCCTGAAAACAACCGTGATAACGCTCAACCTCCCACCCGTCCAACCCAGTCCCATCATTCTGCCGTCAATCATTCTGCCGTCAATCATTCTGCCAAAACTCTCTCCCTCTTCACCCGCAACGGAGCTGGGGCTATTTTCGCAGAATAATTGACGGAAGACCTTCAGGTCTGCCGAAACTTTCAACCCTACATGAGAGCGGTTCTTCGGTTGGCAAAAAAAACTAGATAAGCTGATTGACAAAAAGTTAGGTTGCGCTAAATTTTATAGCTTTCACGAACACAAAAAAGGTTATCTATGAATAAAATAAGCGGAATGGTTTTGGCGATTGGTTTGCTTACGGGTTTTACATTCGCTGAGGAGATGGTGAGTAAGAAGGCGTGTGATGCGCTTCAGGCTGAGGTGGGGGCGACGCTGATTGCCGAGTATGTGAAGGTGCTGGATTCCATTTCGGTGAATGGCGTGGATACAGGTTTTGAGCCGGAAGCGCTTAATCTGGAAGCGGGCTGGGCGTTTACGAATCGTTTGGACGCGGCCGCAAAAATTGAAAAAACACGAGAAACCGAAGGGGTTTTCTCGGAAACTCGTTACGGGCTGGTTTGTAATTACCTTCTGCGCGAAACAGACATCTACAGCACGGGGCTTTCTTTCGAGTATCTGCGCGAAAATTACGATGGCGGCGACGATGCGGATCTTGTCACGATGCAACTTGGCTTGGAGTTTTAGTTTTAGATATTTGTTTTTTGAGGAGCAGCTATGAAGTTGAAGGATTTAAAGGTTGGAGAGTCGGCTCGCGTGACGGGCTATGACACAGCGGATCGAATGTATCGGCAGAAGCTGTTGCAAATGGGGCTGGTTCGTCGTGCTAAATTCAAATTGGTGCGGGTGGCGCCGCTGGGCGATCCCGCAGAGATTCAACTGAGCGGGTTTAATTTGACCCTCCGTAAAGCAGAGGCAGAAGCGTTAGAGATCGAGAAGATTTAATTATGAAAAAAATCACTGTAGCACTTGCTGGGAATCCGAACTGTGGGAAGACCACTCTTTTTAATGCGCTGACGGGGGCGCGTCAGCGCGTCGGGAATTGGCCGGGCGTGACGGTTGAACGGCTCGAGGGCGATTGCCGATACGGCGAAACCGCTCTGAAGGTGGTCGATCTTCCTGGTATCTATTCGTTCTCCGCGTGGTCGGTCGATGAGAAGGTTTCGCGTGAATATATTCTTCACGATAAGCCGGATGTGGTGATCAATATTGTGGATGCCTCTAATCTGGAGCGGAATCTTTATTTGACCACTCAGCTTCTCGAAATGCGCGTTCCCGTGGTGGTTGCGCTGAATATGATCGATATTGCGAAGCAGCGGAAAATTGGCATTGAGATTGAGCATCTTCAACAGCATTTGGGCTGTCCGGTGGTTCCGATGGTTGCCTCTCGCCGGGATGGGCTGGACGCGCTGAAGGATGCGGTTTTGAGCATTGCGGAAAGCAAAGCCATTTCTCCGACGATGGTGACGTACGACGAAGAGGTCGAGGAGGCGGTCGCTGAGCTTCTTCCAAGGGTTGGAAAATCGGCTCAGGCGGAGGGCGTGGACGCTCGCTGGCTGGCGATTAAACTTCTTGAAGGCGACGAGCTGGCGGAGAAAATCACAGACGGAGCGTTTGCGGACGTCGTCAAAAAACACGCCGATCATATTGCGCATCATGTCGGCGACGATGTGGACGTGGTGATTGCGGACGGTCGCTATGGCTTCATTCACGGGCTGGCAAAAGATGTGGTCAAGCGCACTGCGCAGGTTCGCAAAACCATTTCGGACGCGATAGACAAAGTGGTGCTCAATCGCGTGGTCGGCATTCCAATTTTCCTCGCCGTCATGTACGGCGTGTTCATGTTGACCATCAATGTCGGCGGCGGATTTATCGACTTTTTCGACCAGTTTTTCGGAACGATTTTCGTCGATGGCTTCGGCGCGTTGCTCGGAAGTTTGAACGCTCCCGAATGGGTCATCACACTACTCGCCGGCGGAATCGGCGGCGGGATTCAAACGGTCGCGACCTTTATTCCGCCGATCTTCTTTATTTTTCTCTGTCTCTCCGCGCTCGAAGACTCGGGCTATATGGCGCGTGCAGCGTTTGTGATGGATCGCATGTTGCGCGCTATCGGATTGCCCGGAAAAGCGTTCCTTCCGATGCTCGTTGGGTTCGGTTGTAATGTGCCCGGCATCATGGCGGCGCGGACGCTCGAAAATGAGCGCGACCGGACGATGACGGTGCTGATGAATCCCTTCATGTCGTGCGGAGCGCGGTTGCCGGTCTACATCTTGTTCGCCGCCGCCTTTTTTCCAACCTCTGGAAGTTCCGTTATTTTTGGGCTATATGTCTTCGGGGTTCTGCTCAGCGTTTTGACCGGACTTCTCCTGCGCCGCACG
>JAOZMR010000182.1 GCA_029934215.1 Pontiellaceae bacterium
CAAGCGAATGTTTTATATAGACTTTTCCGGTCTTCTTATTTTTGGTTTTGCTTTCCCTGATAAACATGAGGCAATGCTACCAGAGGTTTTGAGCAAATCAAGCTTGAAAATCTCGATTAGGTCACTACATTTGATGTTTTGATAGATTTGCAACGACTTACGACGACAAAACGTCTGTTTGCGGACGAAAAAAGGCGATTTTAGCAAAAAAGCCGCTACCGGACGGGGAAACTTGGGTTAACTTAGTGCCAGTTGTCTTTAGGTGCCTTTTCTGTCTTTTCCTGGCACCTTTTCTGAAATAAATGCGGAATGTCTTCCAAGCATTGGAGAAAATGGGTACGCTTCGCGAATGAAAATACGATTTTTTCTCTTGCTGATGTTTTTTGTTCCTTTTGCCTTGCTTGCTGGTGGACGCACGCCGGATCGACAGGAGGTGCGTGCAATTTGGGTGACGCGTTTTGATTATAAGTCGCCACTGGATGTTTCGTCGATTGTCCTTAATTGTGCTCAGGCTGGGTTTACTGACGTTTTCTTTCAAATCCGAGGAAATGGGACTGCGTTTTATCCGAGCCGTGTGGAGCCGTGGGGTTTTGAGTTGTTTGGAAGGGATGTTTCAATGACGGGGACGAATCCGGGGTGGGATCCGCTCCGGATGGCGGCGAGCTGGGCGAAGCGTTATCGTGTCCGCCTCCATGCATATATTAATGTGCTTCCTGGTTGGCGTGGGTTCGAGGCGCCGAGACGTTCGGCGGGTCAGCTCTGGACCGAGCATCCAGACTGGTTTATGGTCGATTCAACCGGTACGCGGATGAAGCCAACGAGTGCTTGGTATTCGTTTTTGAACCCGGCTCATCCGGAGGTTCGAGAGCATCTATCAAAGATTGCCGCTGAGCTGGCGCAGTATGATGTTGCAGGGCTTCATCTCGATTATATCCGGTTCCCGTACGATTATAAGGATGTGGCGAGCGAGATATATCGGAATGCCTCGGCAGCGGAGATTAAGAAGCATTCAACCTTTTCGTTCGATCCTGTTTCGCTTCGTGCGGTGGGGAGGTCGGCGTCGAGGAAAAAATGGGACGCATTCCGTCGAATGTCGGTTTCGCAGGTGGTGAAGGATCTTTGCGGGGTTTTTAAAAGCCGAAAAGAGAACGCGGTGATTTCTGCTAGCGTTTTGGCTGATTTTAAGATGGGGTATCACTCGGCATTTCAGGATAGTCGCCGTTGGGCAAAGGATGGATCGGTTGATTGGGTGGTGCCAATGAATTATAACGCGAGCTTTTTCGACGCACGATTGGGCAAGATTACTCATTCTTTGGGGCACCGTTTGACGGGCGGAAAGCTGGTGATGGGTATAAATTGTGCGGGCGATGCGGACGAAATTCTTCGGCAGATTGATGTTTCCCGTCTGGCTGGGTGTCGTGGATTTGCTCTGTTTGCCTATTCACACCTGTTCAAGAACCATCAAATAACGGAAAAGGGAAGCATGTTGTTTCCTGACTGGCATTAAAAGATAAGTAAGGAGAAAAATGGAAAAAGTCATCATTATTGGAGCCGGCCCCGCCGGTTATACTGCAGCAATTTATACGGCTCGAGCGAATCTCGAGCCAATCGTGATCGAGGGTTTCGAGCCAGGTGGACAGCTGACAACCACAAACGATATCGAAAATTTCCCTGGCTTTCCAGAGGGAGTCGATGGCTCGGCGTTGATGGACCAGATGCGCCAGCAGGCTGAGCGTTTCGGCGCGAATTTTGTTTCTGAGGCGGTGGTGAGTGTCGATTTCTCCAAGGGCCGGAAAATCGTCCAGCTTTCTGATGATACGTCTTGTGAAGCCCAGACTGTGATTGTTGCGACGGGCGCGAGTGCGCAGTATCTCGGGATGCAATCGGAACAAAAATTGATCGGTCGCGGCGTGTCCGCGTGCGCGACTTGTGATGGTGCGTTTTATCGGGATGTGCCAGTGGCTGTGGTCGGCGGCGGCGATACAGCGCTCGAAGAAGCGCTGTTTCTCACGCGCTTTGCGTCTAAGGTCACGGTGATTCATCGGCGCGACCAGTTCCGCGCTTCAAAAATTATGTCCGACCGTGTGTTGGCTCACGAGAAAATCGATGTCCTATGGGATTGCGTGATTGACGAAGTGCTCGATGTCGAGAAGAACGAAGTGACTGGGCTGAAAATACGTAACGTGAAAACCGACGAGCGTTCCGAACTGACCGTGGCGGGCTTATTTGTCGCCATTGGGCACAAACCCAATACAGATGCGTTTGTGGGTCAGCTCGATTTGAACGAAAAGGGGTATTTAATTGCCCGTGGAGTGAAAACTAAAATCGACGGCGTATATGCCGCAGGCGATGTCGCGGATGCGGTATATCGTCAGGCAATTACCGCCGCAGGCACAGGTTGTGCTGCAGCGATTGAAGCGGAACGTTATCTTGAGACGCAATAATCGTGAGTGGGTTTCTTCGAAAATTTGACAAAACGTGCTGTTTTCGCTATGTTATACGTTACGAATCCAAAGCTTGAATACAGTGTACTTTAAAGGAATAACAAAAAGGAAATATAGATCATGGGAGAAATTAACTGGGGTTTAACGGAAGAGCAGATCGAGGTGCGCGACATGCTCGACGAATTCGGACGGGAACGTATTGTTCCTGTACGCGCAGAACTGGATGAAGTCGGAAAGTTTCCAACAGACATCCTCAAAGAACTTGCCCAAATGGATATGATGGGTCTCTACATCGATGAAGCCTATGGCGGAATGGAATTTGGTCACCTCGGGTTCTCCGTGGCGGTCGAAACGCTCAGTAAATACTGTATCGGAATTTCCGTTTCCTACGCAGCCAACGCTCTCGGCGCAGACCCAATCATCCTAGGCGGCTCCGAAGAACAGAAGAAAAAATATCTCTCCCCACTGGCAACCGGAGAAAAATGGGCAGCCTACGGATTGACAGAGCCAAATGCCGGTTCTGACGCAGGTGGAATCCAGACCACTGCCGTCAAAAAAGGCGACAAATATATCCTGAACGGTACCAAACAGTGGATCACCAACGGGGGAGAAGCCGACACCTACACCGTGTTTGCTGTCACCAACAAATCCAAAGGCGCCAGAGGCGTTTCTTGCTTCATCGTTGAAAAAGGAACCCCAGGTTTCGAATTCGGTAAAAAAGAAGACAAACTCGGCATCCGCGCTTCCGCAACTAGCGAGCTGATCTTCCAGGACTGCGAAGTGCCTGCCGAAAACCTCATCGGACGCGAAGGCGCTGGCTTCTTGCTCGCCATGAAAACTTTCGACGTCTCTCGTCCAGGAATCGCCGCGCAGGGTGTGGGTCTAGCGCAGGGCGCGCTCGACGAAGCCGTCAACTACGCAAAAGTACGCCACCAATTTGGTAAACCAATCATCGCCAACCAGGGGCTCCAGTGGATGCTCGCCGATATGGCGATGAAAGTGGAAACCGCTCGTGCAATCACCTACGCCGCATGCAGAACCATCGACGCCGGAACCAAAGACGTTTCAAAAATCTCCGCCATGTGCAAATGCTACGCAGGAGATGTTGCAATGTCCGTCACCACCGACGCCGTACAGGTGCTCGGAGGATACGGTTTCATGAAAGAGTATCCCGTTGAAAAAATGATGCGCGACGCAAAAATTCTTCAGATTTACGAAGGAACAAACCAGATTCAGCGCGAAATCATTGGAGCAGCTCTCATCAAAGAATACTCCTCCAAAAAATAAACCGAAATCGGATGGTCTCAAAACCGTAGCCTCACGCCTACGGAACCGATGGGAAAAAAGAGGGAAAAAGTCCGCCGGACCACCGATTAAGGTGATATCCGGCGGATTTAATTTCCCTGCAATCTTCCAATCTTTTGAGATTCCACCCATAGAAAAATGCAAAAAAAGTATAATTAAACTTGAAGGGGCAAAGGCGAAACGCCATATTGCGCCGCTTTGAAGAGAAAAAGACGAGTTAACCAGTACAGCGAGGACAGAAACATGCCCAGAGAAGTTGCTTTATCAAATGTTCGTAACATCGGAATCATGGCGCACATCGATGCGGGGAAAACCACCGTATCAGAGCGCATTCTTTATTACACAGGTCGTTCCCATAAAATTGGTGAGGTGCATGATGGTGCAGCAACGATGGATTGGATGGAACAAGAACAAGAACGCGGAATAACCATCACCTCCGCAGCCACAACCTGTATGTGGAAAGATCACATGATCTCTCTAATTGATACACCCGGCCACGTGGATTTCACAATGGAAGTGGAACGCGCCCTGCGTGTTCTCGACGGAGCCATTGCTCTATACTGTGCTGTGGGCGGAGTCCAACCACAGTCCGAAACCGTTTGGCATCAGTCCGAACGCTATGAAGTACCCAAAATTGCATTCATCAACAAAATGGACCGCATCGGCGCCGACTACTTCGGAGTCGTTGAAGGCATCCAAAACATGCTCGGGGCAAACGCCGTTCCAGTTGTTATTCCGATTGGCGCATCCGACGACTTTATCGGGGTAATCGACCTCATCACCATGAAAGCTCTCATCTTTAAAGATGACTCCCAGGGAGCCGAATGGGAAGAGCAAGAAATCCCCGCAGACCTCCTTGACTCCGCCAAAGAATGGCGAACAAATCTCGTCGAAAAATGTGCAGAGCAGGACGAAGAAATGCTCGAAAAATTTTTCGAAGAAGGCGACCTATCCGAAGACGAAATCTGGAAAATCCTACGCAAAGCCACCTGCGCTCGCGACGTCGTTCCGGTATTTTGCGGTTCCGCCTTCAAAAACAAAGGCGTTCAACAAGTGCTGGATGGTGTCATAAAGATCCTACCCGCTCCAAACGAGATCCCACCGATCATCTGCACAAAAGACCCAGAGAATCAACGCAAAGTAGATGACGACGAAGTCTTCTCCGCGCTGGCCTTCAAGATCATGTCCGACAAACACATGGGCAAACTCATCTACCTCCGCCTCTATTCCGGCACGCTCGAATCCGGAGCCACCATATGGAACAGTAGCCAGCAGAAAAAGCAACGCGTTGGTCGACTACTACGCATGCACTCCAACCGCCAAGAAGCCATCGACGTAGCCGTAGCCGGAGACATCGTAGCCGTAGCCGGACTCACCGACACAAAAACCGGTGACACCCTCTGTCTACGAGACGAAGAAATCTTCCTAGAATCCATGGAATTCCCCGCTCCCGTCATCAGCATTTCGATTAAACCCGAAACAATGAAAGATAACGAAAAACTCGGAGAAGCCCTACATCGCCTCGCCGACGAAGACCCGACATTCACCGTCGCCTTCGACCAAGAAACCAGTGAAACCATCATTTCAGGGATGGGAGAACTTCATCTCGAAATCATCGTCGACCGCCTCAAACGCGAATTCAGCGTAGTCGCAGAAGTGGGTCGCCCTGAAGTGGCGTATCGCGAAACAGCAACCACCTCATCCGAAGGCGCCTACAAGCATGCAAAACAGTCCGGAGGACGCGGGCAATACGGTCACGTCAAAATGGTCCTCGAACCGCAAGATCCTGGCACAGGCTTCGAATTCGTCAACGAAGTCGTTGGAGGACGCATTCCTCAAGAGTACATTCCATCCGTTGAAAAAGGGATCATCCAAGCCTTGGAAGCTGGACCCTTTGCGGGCTACCCCGTGGTTGACATGAGAGTACGCCTCATCGACGGATCCTACCACGACGTCGACTCATCCGACTTCGCCTTCCAGATTGCCGGACGTCAAGGTTTCAAGGAACTCATGCTAAAAGGGCATCCCGAACTGCTCGAGCCCGTCATGTCCATAGAAATCACAACGCCCGAAGAATATATGGGACCCGTCAACGGAACCATCTGTCAGCGACGCGGACGCATTGAATCCATGG
>JAOZMR010000183.1 GCA_029934215.1 Pontiellaceae bacterium
AGCGAGGGTTGTAGGCTGTTTTTTCATTGAAGTCCAGCCTTCATGCAATTTATATGTAAGAAGCTGGTATCAAAACGAGTAGGGTTGGGCATTGCCGATTGAAGATTTTCGATTGAGAGAGAAGATTTTCAAGGATTGGGCATATTTCGATTGCCGATTTTTGGAAAAGTAAACTTCCAAGGGTTGGAACCCTTTTTCTAGCCCTTCTTTTGCTTTTGTTTTGCGGCTTCGTATTCGTCGAGCGTGCCGGGGTAGTCGGTGATCCCAGTTTCCGAGATTTCTATGATTCGTGTGGCGAGCGTTGCGATGAAGCGGTGGTCGTGCGATACGAAGATGAGGGTGTTCGGGAATAGTGAGAGCCCAAAGTTGAGCGCTTCAATCGATTCTAGGTCGAGGTGGTTCGTTGGTTCGTCGAGAGAGAGGACGTTGCCGCCTTCCATCATCATTTTCGATAGGATCATTCGTGCTTTTTCGCCGCCGCTTAGGACGCCGGTTTCTTTGAGTACGTCTTGACCGCGGAATAGCATTTTTCCCATGAAGGAGCGGATTTCAACTTCCGAGGATCCGGGGGCGGCATAGCGTCCGAGCCATTCGAGCGCAGATGTTTTTTGTTCGAGTATCTCGTCGGCGTCTTGCGGGAATCGACCGATTTGAACGGTTTCGCCAACGGTGATTTTCCCGCTGTCGCTTTTTAGTTGTCCACAGAGGAGGTTGAGTAGTGTGGTTTTGCCAATTCCGTTTTTCCCAATGATCGCTATGCGTTCTTTGGGTCCAATCGTGCAGGAGAAGTCGCTGATGATTGGTTCGTCGTACGATTTTGTAATGTTTTCGACTTCAATGACTTTGTCGCCAAGGCGTTTTTTCGGCTGGAAGCGAATGAATGGGGAGACTCGACTGCTGGCTTTGAATTTTTTGATCTCTAGTTTGTCGAGCGTTTTCTTGCGCGAGGTTGCTTGTTTTGCTTTGGATGCGTTGGAGCTGAAGCGCGAAATGAAGGCTTTGAGCTCGTTGGCTTGTTTTTCTACTTTTTTGTTGGCTTTTTCTTGCTGTTCTCGGGCTTCTAGGCTGGCTATTGTGAAGTCGTCGTAGTTGCCTGTGAAGAGACGGATTTCGTGAAAGTCTAGGTCGGCGATGTGTGTGCAAACTTGGTTGAGGAAAAAGCGGTCGTGTGAAATGGTGATTACTGTTCCGGGGTAGCGTTTGAGTAGTTCGACTAACCATTCGATCGATTCCATGTCTAGATGGTTGGTCGGTTCATCGAGGAGGAGGAGGTCTGGTTTGCCGAATAGGACTTGTGCGAGAAGTACCCGTAGTTTGAAGCCTCCTTGTAGTACGGTCATGTTTTCTTCGAAAAGGTCTTCGGTGAAGCCGAGACCGATGAGCAGGGTTGCTGCCTCGGATTCCATTGTGTAGCCGCCGGCCTCGCCAAATTCGTCTTCGATGTGGCCGCAGCGTTCGTGCTCTTCGTCGGTGATTTCGTCTTTGGAGTATAGGTCTTCGCGTTCACAGTGGAGTTTCCAAAGGTTGGAATTTCCCATGCAGACGGTGTCGATGATTGTGTGTTTGTCGAATGCGGAGTGGTCCTGTCGTAGATAGCCGAGTGTGCAGCCGGTGCCGATCACAACTTCCCCTTCGCTGGGTTCGAGTTGACCGGTTAGGATCTTCATGAATGTTGATTTTCCGCATCCGTTTGCACCGATCAGCCCGTAGCGGTTGCCGGGTACGAATTTCACGGATACGTCTTCAAAGAGGGCGGTTTTGCTGAAGCGCATTGTGATTTGGGAGGTTGTTATCATAGAAACTATCCTGCATTAATTTTTGAATTCATTGAAAAAGCAGGCAGTGCTATACCAAGAACTCGCGAAAGAACCGACTGCTAACTGAAAAAATATCTCTTCAATCTTCCGCCGTTCCTCTATCTTCCTCTCATGTTTTTTGATACACATGTGCATTTTGATGATTTTGTGGCTGATGGTTCGCTTGAGGCTGTTGTGGAACGGGCGAATGTTTCCAAGGTTCGGAAGTTTCTCGCGGTCGGTGGTTCGCCGGAGGCGAATGAGCTTTCGCTGAAGCTGGCAGGCGAGTTTCCTGATGAGCTTTTTGGGTCGGTCGGTTATGATCGTGATCTCGCGGGGTCGGCGTGCGATTTTTCCAACCTTCGGAAACTTGCGGCGCGTCCGGAGACGGTCGCAATCGGTGAAATCGGGCTCGATTATTTCTACGAAGCTGAAAAGGCGTCGGAGCAAAAGGAGCTATTTTTCCAATGCTTGGACATCGCGGCGGCGGTTCAGAAGCCGGTGCTTGTTCATACGCGCGACGCGGATGACGATACGCTGGGGATGCTCTCGGATTTTTCCAAGGTTTGGAAAGGCGCTCCGTCGCGCATTGGAGCGTTGCACTGTTTCACTCGCGATAAGGCGTTTGCTCGGGCGTTGATCGATCTTGGGTTTTATATTAGCTTGAGCGGAATCGTTACGTTTCGGAACGCGGAACCGTTGCGCGAGGTGGCGAAATATATTCCGGAAGATCGCTTGCTGATCGAAACGGATTCTCCATATCTCGCGCCGATTCCGCATCGAGGGAAGCGCTGCGAGCCCGCGTTTGTGGCGGATACGGCTAAGCGGCTTGCGGAGTTGAGAGGTTGCACGGTCGAGGCGCTTGCAGAAGCGACTACGCGCAACGCGATATGTCTGTTTGGTGTTTGATTTTTGGAGGACAATTGATGAAGAAGGTAGGAGTTATCGTTTTAGGATTGATGCTGTGTTTTGCGGTTTTGGCAGATGAACCACGGAGGGTTACTGTGACCGGCGACCGAGTGAGTCTTCGCGCCGCACCCAAAGCGAATGCGGTTTTGCTGGATCGAGCCGGGCTGAATGATTCGCTGGTTTTGGTTGATGATTCCAGACCGGAATGGGTGGGTGTTCGTCCGCCGCAGGAGATCGATTTCTGGGTCGGAGCGAAATATGTGAAGGATAGCATTGTGCTGCCGACGCGTTTGAACGTCCGTTCGGGACCGAGCTTGAGCCACGGCGTGATATGCATCATTAAGCGCGGCGCGGAATTGACTGTGCGCGGGCTACTGGATGACTGGGTTCGTATCGCCCCGCCAGCGGAGGCAGTTGTATGGATAAGTCGGGCGTATGTTCAGATTCCAGAGCAAGAAACCGATGCATCGATCGACGCGCCGTTCGAGGAGCTTCGCGTGATGGCCGAGGAGGTGTCTGGCTTGCTCCAGCCCGATCTCGATAAAGACCAAGGGATCGATGCGCAGTTCCAAGGCGTTTTGCAATCCGAGGGTTCGGTTCTCTATAAATTGACCCACATCGTACAAACAAACACGCTTGTTTGCTACGTTCGCGGGAATAAAGAACAACTCGATGAGTATATCAATCAAGCCTTATTAATGAACGGGAAAATATTTTGGGCAAAAGGGCTGAAACGACCGATGCTCGTTCCAAAAACAATCGAAGTGATCTGCGAGTAAAAAAATGAATACTGCGCAACAACGGAAAATGGAAGATAATCGCCTCGATGGACAGGTTGAGCGGATTGTGTTTCAGAACGAAGAAAACGGCTACACCGTCTTGCGTGCAAAGGTTCGCGGACACAAAGATCTCGTCACCGTCGTCGGAACAGCATCAAGCATCAACCCCGGCGAATGGCTCGCCGCTGATGGTGAATGGATTATGGATTCCAACTACGGTCAACAGTTTAAAGCGCAAACCATGCGCGTTTCCCAGCCCGACACAATTGCAGGAATCAAAAAATTCCTCGGCTCTGGAATCATTCGCGGGATCGGCAAAGAATATGCAGAACGGCTGGTCAAAACGTTCGGACGCGATGTTTTTGACGTGATCGAACACTCGTCCGGCAAGCTCCAAAACGTCGAAGGCATCGGACCCGGCCGGCGAGCAAACATCAAAGCTGGCTGGGAAGAACAAAAGGGCATCCGCGAGATCATGAGCTTCCTATTCAGCCACGGCGTAAGCACCGCTCGCGCCTTCCGGATTTACAAAACCTATAGCGACCGCGCCATCGAACTGATTCAACGCGACCCCTACTGCCTCGCCCGCGACATTCGCGGAATCGGCTTTCGAATCGCCGACGAAATCGCACAAACCCTCGGCATCTCAAAAGAGTCCGAACTCCGAGCCCGCGCCGGACTCGAATACGTTTTGCAAGAATTCACCTCCAGCGGACACTGCGCCGCACCCCGAGGAGATCTGAAAACACGAACCGTCGATCTGCTCGATATTCCTCCAGACAAAGTTTCTCTTGCGCTCGAATACCTAGTCGAAAACAAACGACTGGTTCGCGACGAAGATCAAAAGGGACGTACGTTAATATACTTGCCAAAACTCTACTTCGCCGAATGGAACTTCTCGAAGAAACTCACCGAACTCAACGACGGAAAACACCCTTGCCCAAAGATCGACTTTAAAAAAGCCCTCGCATGGGTTCAGAAAAAAAACAACATCCAGCTCTCCAAAAACCAATGCAAAGCCCTGGAAACCGCCGTGAAGGCGAAAGTCATGGTCATCACAGGCGGTCCCGGTGTTGGGAAAACCACACTCGTGAACTCCATCATTCAGGTCTTACAAGCAAAAGAGATGAAAATCTCGCTCTGCGCACCAACAGGCCGCGCAGCAAAACGCCTCGGCGAAACCACAGGAATGTTTGCAAAAACCATCCACCGATTGCTGAAATTCAACCCAGGAACTGGCGGCTTCATTCACGACGACAGAAACCCGCTCAAGGGCGACATCTTCATCATCGACGAAGCCAGCATGATCGATCAGATTCTCGCACAGCAGTTTCTCCAGGCCATCCCCCAACGCGCCGCAGTCATCTTTGTCGGCGACTCCGACCAGCTTCCATCCGTCGGTCCTGGGCGAGTTCTTAGCGACATCATCGCATCGAAAGTCATCCCCTCCATCAACCTAACCGAGATATTCCGTCAAGCCGCAGAGAGCCGGATCGTCACCGGATCGCATCGAATCAACGAAGGACAACTTCCAGAATTCCCAGAAGCAGGCGATAAAACATCCGACCTATACTTTGTGGAAACCGAAGAAACCGCACGCGCCATAACCGTCATCAAAAAAATGGTTAGCGACTCGATACCCAAACGCTTAGGCTTCAACCCTATCGAAGACATACAAATCCTCACCCCGATGCAAAAAGGCGAATTAGGAGCAAGAAATCTAAACGTAGTCATGCAAGCACTGCTCAACCCCCGCGGCAATCAAGTCGAACGCTTCGGCGTGATCTTCCGCGAAGGCGACCGCGTGATGCAAACCGAGAACGACTACGACAAAGAGGTCTTCAACGGCGACCTTGGACGCATCATCTCCGTCGACGAAATGAACGGGGACGTCCTCGTGAAAATAGACGATCAAAACGTAAGCTACGAATTCCGCGAGCTCGACGAACTACGGCACGCCTACGCCATCACCATTCATAAAAGTCAGGGGAGTGAATACCCCTGCGTCATCATACCGATGCACACGCAACACTACGTATTGCTCCAGCGCAGCTTACTCTACACCGCCGTCACTCGGGCAAAAAAATTTGCGGTCATCGTAGGAACTCAAAAAGCCTTAGGTTTAGCAGTCAGCCGAGCAGAATCCCGCCAGCGCGTCACCACGCTCAAAGAGCGATTACAGAGCCAAAAAACGTAACAACAGAGCGGGAATATATAGAACGCAGAGAAAAACAGGAAGACGAATGGTGGGGTCATACTGGGTGGGAAGTTAAGCGTAATATCCCATGGCTGATTCATGTAATGCCTCTTGTGCTTGAAGGTAACCACTTTGGGGGTTTTGACATCACCAAA
>JAOZMR010000184.1 GCA_029934215.1 Pontiellaceae bacterium
TGGACGTTTTTGTTGTACTGGTTTTTGGTACAACGATAAATTCCACTCCCCTTATGCATCAGATCCGTCGGGATGCGGCGGTTTGTTATGGCGATTTCCTTCGACTTTTCGTCGCGATGTGTTCATGGTCTGTATTTCCGTGTTCGGAATCCGTATTTGGAGGTTGTTCGTATGAAAATTCAGCGCTGGATGCTTTTGGGGATGTTCTGTTTGTCTGTGAGTTTTGTGGGGTGCGATTCGAGGATAGAGCCGGCGGCACGCCCCGTGTTAACGGTTTATTGCGGCGCTACGATGATTGGTGCTGTTTCTGAGATCGCGTCGCTTGTTGAGCATGAAAAAAACTGCGAGATCCAAATCACTAAGGGAGGTTCCGGAAACCTTCTCCGAGCAATTGAGGTGAACCGAGAGGGGGATCTCTATCTTCCCGGGGCAGATTCTTATATTCAACAGGCTCGAGAACAAGGGTTCGTGGATCAGGTGGTGGCGGTGGGTGAAAACCGCGCGGTTATTTTGGTGCCGGAGGGGAATCCAAAAAACATATCGAACGATCCCGTCGTTTTTACAGATCCCCAATATCGATCCATTTTCGCCGATCCAAGCAGTGGGAGTATCGGACGAATGGCGGGTGAGATTTTCACGAAAAGGGGTGTGATGGATGCGGCGTTGGATCAGGTTTCGCGGATTTCGACGGATTCGAAGGATATTACGACGGCGGTGAAGTCGGGTGAGGTGGATATGGGGGTCAACTGGTACGCTGTCACCTGCTGGGCGGAGAATCGAGATGAGCTCGATGCGGTTTTGATGAGTGAGGAGTTTGCGCCGCCGAAGAAGTTGGTTCTCGGACGATTGACTCTGTCGAAGTATCCAGAGATTGCTGATTTTTTCATGCAAATTGCGGGCGGTTCTCGCGGTAAAGAGATTTTTGAAAAGTATGGATTCGGAGAGCTGAAAGAGGTTGCCCCATGATCCGTGGTGATAAAAACCAACTCGTTGTTCTGCTGATTCTTTTGCTGATTGCCATTTTTATGCTGGGGCTTGGTAGCTTGTTGGTGTTGCGTTTTTTCTTTTCTGCATCGTTGGTGGAGATGGAAGATGCGAGGCGGCAACAGCAGGCGCGGAGCGAAATTTGCCAGTCGATCCAGGGGGATTTGAAGGGAATGGAGAATTCGTTTCATTCTATGCTTTCCCAGTTCATCCCCGATCAGCTTCGCGCGAAACACGCGGATTTTAAGAGGCAGGGGCTGAAGGTTCAAGAGGCGTTGATGGTGTTGAAGCGAGGCGGGGAGTTCTCCGTTGTCACTCGTTTGAATTTGGAAGCGATTGACACCTATTTTCGAACGGTGCGCGTTCCTGTTCCGAAAAATAAGAAAACCCCGTTTTGTGTGATTGAGCTCGCCCCGAAGTTGATTGATGCAGAACGTAAGGCGGAGGCTCTCGTTCAGCTGGTCATTCAACGAAATAAGCGCGATAAAGAGTCCTTGGAGCAGGCTGATTTGGGGCGGAAAATTCGTGCGTTTATGAAAATGGCTCCGCCACTTTTTCTCAGAATGCATGAAAATGCGAATGCCATCTATTATGATGCACGCAGAGAGCTCGACGGACTTGAACAAAACCTGAAGGAGGAGACGGATCGTTTCCTAAGGTTGGAAACACGCATTATCACAGGGGTTCTTGTGCTCGTTTTGGCGTTGTCGGTTTTTATTGTGTTTCGAGTTCGAACCATTCTTTTCGAGCAACGGACCATGCAACTCTTGATTGCGGCGGAGCAGGAGAAGCTCAAGTTGATTCTCGAGACGGTTCAGGCGGGCATTGTTTTGATTGATCCTGAGACCCATTGTTTTGTGGAAGTCAACGCAGAGGCCGCGCGACTTATCGGAGAAGCTCCGGAAAACATCGTGGGGAAAACCTGCTTCTCCTTTTTATGCCATCATGATGGCATTTGCCCCATTACAGATCACGGGGAGTCGGTCGATAATTCGGAGCGATCCCTTCTGTGCGCCGACCAATCTATTCGAACCATTTTGAAGTCGGCTCTTCCCATTAATGTTCAGGGTCGAGAGTTGATTCTGGAAACCTTTGTTGATATTAGTGATCGGAAGGTGCCGGGAACGTGTAAGGGAAAAACGAAAGAGACAAAGTTTTGAGAAAACACTGGCTACAAAATGGCTCAATCATCGTGCTGGCATTCGGCGTGATGGTTGCGAGTTTTTTCCTTCTGAAAATCCAGTATCAGCGGCGATGCGCTCAATATATGCAGAAGAAAAACGAGGAACTTCGCATTGCCTACGAGGTGATCGTTGACTCTTATGCCCGTTCTTCCCGCATCGTTTTTGATGAGATTATATCGCAGCCCGAGATCCTCTCCATTGTGAAGCGCGGAAATTCGTTGGATTCCAATGTTCGGAATCAGGCGCGCATCGATCTGTTGGAACGCCTGACCCCGACCTATCGGCGGCTACGGGCAAAGGACATTCGCCAATTGCATTTTCACCTTCCCGACTGCACCAGCTTTTTGCGTTTTCATAAGCCGTCTAGATATGGCGACAACCTCACTCATTTCCGCTACTCCCTGAAAAAGGCAAACCTGGAAAAAGTCGAAATCTTCGGTTTTGAAGAGGGGCGAGTTGCCAACGGGTTTCGCTATGTTTTTCCGGTGATCTTCGAGGGAGAGCATCTTGGAACCGTAGAAGTCAGCATCAACTTTGTTGCCATCAAAAAACAAATGGAGCACCTCTTTTCAAAGGAGTACCACTTTTTTGTCAACAAAAACATCATAGATGAAAAAGTGTTTTCTGCGAAGGAATCCAACTATAAGCCGTGTGATTTGTCTTCGGATTATATGTATGAAAAACAAGCGGCCTTCGCACCGAACATTCGGCAGATCAACGCGAAGATCGAGCCATTTATTCAGGAACGCTTGCATGCCGGCCGCGCATTTTCTATGCAGTCGAAAACGGGGGAAGCCCCGTTTCTCGTCACGTTTCTTCCCGTCAAAAACATAGAGGGCGAGCACGTCGCTTATATCGCGTCTTATGCGGAAGACAAAACCCTGCCCCAGTATGCGGGGAACTTTTACTTCTTGGTGACCATCGTCGAAATCGTGGTTTTCATTTTGTTTGTATTGTTTTATCTGCTGATAATCAACGTGCGTAGTTTGAAAGCATCGAAGGTTTCAGCCGAAGCCGCGTCGGCGGCGAAAAGCTCGTTTCTCGCCAACATGAGCCACGAAATTCGAACCCCGATGAATGGCGTATTGGGCATGTCAGATTTGATGTTGACCACCGAGCTGTCGGATACACAACGGGACTATCTCAACAGCATCGAGAGTTCAGGCTCCGCCCTACTAACCATCATCAACGACATCCTCGACTTCTCTAAAATCGAAGCGGGCAAGCTCGTCCTCGAACCCGTCACCTGCGACCTTCAAAAAGCAATGGAAGAGGTCGGTGAGTTATTGATCGCACAAGCGGAGAAAAAAAACCTTTCTCTCCTGATTCGCTACAGTCCAACGGCTCCTCGCTGGGTTGTTGCAGACCTCGGGCGCCTTCGCCAAATCGTGCTCAACCTGCTGGGCAACGCCATCAAATTCACCACCGAAGGGCACGTCTTTCTCAACGTCGATTGCGTCGGGAGCACGAACACCGCCGAAACAACGCTACGCTTTCGGGTGGAAGATACGGGGATTGGGATGACCGAAAAGCAACTTGGTAAAATCTTCCAAGCGTTCCTGCAAGCGGACGACAGCACCACCCGCCGCTTCGGGGGAACCGGTCTCGGGCTCTCCATCAGTCGCCAGCTCGTCGAAAAAATGGGCGGAACCCTACACGTGGAAAGCGAAGTTGGAAAAGGCTCCACCTTCTTCTTCAGCGTCACCCTTCCGCAGGCGGAGAAACCCGCCGAAGTGGAGAGGGTAGACATTGATTTGACCGCGAAACGTATTCTTCTTGTGGATGACATCGCGCTCAATCGACGAATCGTTCGCGAATACGCTGAAAGCTGGGGGATGCACTGCGAAGAAGCCAGCAACGGCACCGATTGTGTGCGCATGGCGAAAGAAGCCCTTGCCAACGGAACCCCATTCGATACGGTTCTCATGGACTACGCCATGCCCGATGTCAACGGATTCGATGTGGGAATGAGAATCATCAACGACCCAGAAATGGCAGGAACAAACGTCTTAATGCTCAGCTCCATGGGGATGCGAGGCGACTCCAAACGGTTTCTCGACGCCGGCTTCTCCGCATACCTGAGCAAGCCAATCCGAGCGTCACAACTCTACGACGCCGTCGCGACCTCGCTACGCAAAGAGAAAAGGGGAAAAACGTCTGTTCGCGCCACGACCGACCCCGCCGAAAACGCCAAGCTCGACGCATCGAAGTGTAAAATTCTCATCGCCGAAGACAACCCCGTCAATCGACTCGTCGTTCTTGGGATTCTCTCGCGCTTCAACGCAACCGCTGACGTCGCGGAAGACGGTCTCTCCGCCTTCAAGCAGGCCATCATCAACTCATATGATCTCATTTTTATGGACTGTCAGATGCCCGTCATGGACGGATACGAAGCCACCCGTCGGATTCGAGTGCGAGAAATCGAATTAAACAAAGCCCCGACACCCATCATCGCCATGACCGCCAACGCAATGGAAGGGGACCGCCAAAAATGCATTGATGCAGGGATGGACGACTACGTCAGCAAGCCAATCAGCATTACCACAGTTCGACAAAAACTCGCACAATACATCTCGTAACAGGGCGCGGGTTGGAAAAAGAACGATCGGTAAAAATAAACCAACTTCCCAATCTGCCATCGTTTCTGTATCTTCTCCTTTTGAGATTTTTGTGAGCCGAAGAAAGTGAAAACGTATGAATCCGTGGATTGTGATCGATCAAGCAACTGTGCCAGGCGATGGCGGCGAAATGAAGCTGCTTCAGCGTACGCATGAATTCACTATCAATGTGAAGAATGAAGAGTTGATGAACAGCCGCTTGCACGGCTCCGAAGATGCACTCGCTGAGTTGACCTGTAAGCCGCTCGAAAAACGTAAACGCCCGCGCGTTCTCATCGGCGGACTTGGGATGGGTTACACGCTCGGCGCGGCGCTCAAACATCTCGGCCCGCGGGCGAAGGTTGTCGTTGCCGAATTGGTTCCTGCTGTCATTAAATGGAACCGAACCCATTTGGCCGACTTAGCAGGTCGCCCGTTGGAGGATTCCCGAACAATCGTCCGTCAGGGCGATGTGAGCGCCATCATCAAGGAAGAAAAGAACGCCTACGATGCCATATTGCTCGATGTTGACAATGGTCCCGAAGGGTTGACGCACGATGGCAATGACCGTCTCTACACACCCAAAGGTCTTGAAGAGTCCAAGGCCGCACTTCGACCCGGCGGCGTGTTGGCTGTTTGGTCGGCGCATTCGGACAAGGCTTTTACGAAGCGTTTACGCGCCGTCGGATTTGATGTTGAAGAAGTTCCCTCCCGCGCCCGCGGCGCTCGCGGTCGGTGGCACCATATATGGCTCGCTAAGAAAATGTAGGGACGTGTCGCGAGGAAAGTGTTAGAAAATGGAAAGAACCGCGCTGAAAGCGAAACGATAAATGATTTACGCATTAAAACAGAGACCAACAAAAACGGCTCAAGAACTCAAAGGACGCAAAAAGTTCCAAGCGTTGGAGGGGAGTTTCGGCAGACCTGAGGTATTCCGAACGTGCTTTTTGTATTCCCAAAAAGAAGCGACCCAAAGGGAGCGGCAATGATGGGACGGTTTTTGAAGCGG
>JAOZMR010000185.1 GCA_029934215.1 Pontiellaceae bacterium
CATGAAAAAGTCGAACCTTTCAAAAAAAGGGCATTTTGCTTTACAGTCTACCAACGGTTTCGACGGGCTGGTGCATCTCAGATCAGGCAGTGGTTTCCTGGTTTCAAGTGAAGTTGTGTGATTCTTGAGCAATACGTTCTAAGAAATGGAGGGCGTTTTTCGCAGAATGAATGACAAAGACTCCGCCCGGCGAATGACTGGAACTCACGAAAGAACAGCTCTTTTGCATCTCAGCTCTTACCGTAGACGAGCGTTTCCTGCCTCGTTCTTTGAGTGAATCGAATCTGGTCCCACTTCGGTCTGAAATCTATAACCAGAGAGAGATTTATTAGCCCAAGTTTCCCCGTTCGGGAGCGATTTTTTGCAAAAATCGCCTTTTTTCATCCGTAAAAAGGCGTTTTATCGTTGTAAGTCGGTGGAAATTTATCAGAAAATCAAATGTAGTGACCTAACTGAGGCTTTTGAGCTTGATTTGCCTAAAACGCCTGGTAACATTGATTTATGTTTATCAGAGAATGCAAAGCCACAAACAAAAAAGACCGGAAAAGTCTATATAAAACACTCGCTTATTCAGGCAGTCCGGACGGAACGAGGTCTGCGCCAACGGATCGTGTTGACGTTGGGGAGATTATCGGTTGATCGCATATACTGGAAAGATTTGGCTACGCACCAGCGTAGCACCGTCGTTTGGACGAATAAAAAGAAAGAAATCTGGGGCAAGCGAATTTCCGGAATCCCAGAAATGCGCCATCTACAAATTTATAAAAAACTAGGAGTTAATAATCCACTAAAAAACCAGCCCATTAAAATGTAAAACGAATCAAATGTAGTACCTAAAAAATCATTAGAACGCGTGTTTGCAGTGGTTTGCGCGAAAACGGGAAAACTTGGGTTAACCTCCCACCCATTAAGGGGACCCCATTGCTTGAAAACAGGCGGGAGCGAATTTACACAAGGAGACAAAACTCGGAAATATTCATTTTGTACGAGGGCTGAGAAACCGCCGTACAACATGAACGTTTCAACCCTGTAAAAAACGGAAAAACCCTTACCATTTCCCGTCTGGAATCCCTCCGTTTCCGTGCAAATTGGTTTCGTTTTGCACGCAAAATGATGCCGCGTTGATCCGATAAAAATAAATGCATGCGAAAATTTATTTCAAAAACGTTGACAGGAAATGTTTTTTCGCTACAGTCACTTCCCTTTGCGCGAGGAACCAAAAGTTTTATGGTGTCTGAGCAGAGTTGTTTTGTGTAGGTGCGAGCACTGGGAATTGCCGCCCATGTAGCTCAGTTGGTAGAGCGCATCCTTGGTAAGGATGAGGTCAGCGGTTCGAATCCGCTCATGGGCTCCATCGCAGAAGAGTAAATTTGTAGAAGTTAGAAGAGATAAAAGATCAGGAGGAACTAGTCATGGCTAAGGATAAATTCGAACGGACAAAACCGCATGTAAACGTCGGTACTATCGGTCACGTTGACCACGGTAAAACTACGCTGACCGCAGCGATCACCTGTGTACAGGGTGCTAAAGGTCTCAGCGAATACATCGCATACGATGATGTTGCAAAAGCCTCTGAGTCTCAGGGCCGGCGTGACGCATCAAAAATTATGACCATCGCAACGTCACACGTTGAGTATGAGTCGGATAAACGGCATTACGCTCACGTTGATTGCCCAGGTCATGCTGATTATGTGAAAAACATGATCACGGGTGCCGCGCAGATGGACGGAGCAATTCTTTGCGTATCTGCCTCTGATGGACCCATGCCACAGACCCGCGAGCACATCCTGCTTGCTCGTCAAGTCGGGGTACCCGCTATTGTTGTTTTCATGAACAAATGCGACCTTGTGGATGATGAAGAACTTCTCGACCTCGTGGAGCTCGAAATTCGTGAGTTGCTTTCTAAATACGAATTCCCTGGTGATGACATTCCAGTGATTCGCGGTGCTGCTTTGCCGGCCATCGGAAACCCAAGCGGTCCTGAAGCGGCTTGTATTCAAGAGCTGATGGATGCTCTCGATAGCTACATCGAAGAACCAGAACGTGTAACAGATCTCCCATTCCTTCTCCCTATCGAGGACGTGTTCTCGATTGAAGGTCGCGGTACTGTTGTAACGGGGCGTATTGAACGCGGAATTGTTAACACAGGTGACGAAGTTGAAATCGTGGGTCTAAAGGATACCGTTAAAACCACCTGTACGGGTGTTGAAATGTTCCGGAAAATCCTCGACGAAGGTAAAGCTGGCGATAATGTCGGCTGCTTGCTTCGTGGTACGAAGAAAGAAGAAGTTGAACGTGGTCAAGTTCTGGCTAAACCCGGTTCAATCAAACCGCACACAACGTTCACAGCAGAGGTTTACATTCTGAATAAAGAAGAAGGTGGACGTCATACCCCATTCTTTAAAGGATATCGCCCGCAGTTTTACTTCCGCACAACGGATGTAACGGGTGACATTACTCTTCCAGAAGGTGTGGAAATGGTGATGCCAGGAGACAATGTCACAATGGACGTCGAGCTGATTACACCGATAGCAATGGAGCAGCACATGCGCTTCGCGATTCGTGAAGGCGGACGTACCGTGGGTGCAGGTCGTGTAGTTGAAGTCGTCAAATAACAAGACGAACCGTTAAATGGATGATGCATTCGCATGAATGCATCATCAAATTGAAAGAGGGCAGAGATCATGGCGAGAGACATAATAACGCTGGCTTGCACAGACTGTAAGCGTCGCAATTATACGACCACGAAAAACAAGAAAATCTCCACCGGTCGTCTCGAGCGCAAGAAATATTGCCCGCACGACCGAAAACATACACTACACAGAGAAACCAAATAATTTTGAAGACAAAGTAGGCCAGTAGCTCAATTGGCAGAGCACCGGTCTCCAAAACCGGGGGTTAAGGGTTCGACTCCCTTCTGGCCTGCCAACATCTTCGGAGTGACGACATGAAAAAAATCGCGGAAAAAGTTAATGCGTTAAAAACGTTCTTGGGTGAGGTGAAAACCGAGCTAAAGAAATGTACGTGGCCGATGCGTCAAGAATTGATAGGCTCCACGATGGTTGTGGTGGTTTCGGTTATTATTTTGGGTGTGTTTGTTGGCTTAAGTGACACAACACTAATGGGGCTATTGCGAGTCATTCTGCGGTAAGCGGAGAAGGATCAATTATGGAAAAGCAATGGTTTGTTTTACATACACTCTCCGGTCATGAGCAGAAGGTGAAAACAAATATCGCCAGCCGAGTGCAGCAAGAGGAGTTTGACGAATATGTTGGGGAAATCCTGATTCCAACCGAAAACATTTCGGAAGTGAAAAACGGGAAGAAAACCACACGGACTCGCAAATTTTTCCCAGGATATGTGCTGGCGAATGTCGCGTTGTATGACGCAGAGAAAAAATTGATAGCAGAAACCTGGTCGTTTATTCAAGAAACGCCGAGTGTAATTGGATTTATCGGTGGGGAAGCCCCCGTTCCATTGCGCGCCGACGAAGTGGAGAGCATTCTAAATCAGGTAGAAGAGAAGAAAGAAAAAGTGACACCGAATGTGTTATTTGAGCCGGGTGAAACAATTAAAATCACCGACGGGCCGTTTATGAATTTTAACGGAGTGGTCGAAGAGGTGGATCCAAATCATGGAAAACTAAAAGTTTCTGTGTCCATTTTTGGAAGATCCGCTCCTGTGGAACTGGAATACTGGCAGGCGGACAAGGCGTCCGAATAAGAGCGGAGTTTTTGAATGGCAAAAAAAGAAAAAGGAATGATCAAGTTGCAGATTCCAGCCGGTAAGGCTAATCCTGCACCGCCGGTTGGTCCGGCACTAGGTCAACACGGGGTTAACATCATGGAATTCTGCAAGGCATTTAATGCCTCTACGCAGCAAGACGCTGGAATGATTATTCCAGTTGTCATCACCGTGTATGATGACCGTTCGTTCAGTTACATCACAAAAAGCCCACCGGCTTCCGCTCTGCTCAAAAAAGCAGCGGCGATCGCCAAAGGCTCGGGAGTACCAAACCGTGATAAAGTCGGAACGGTAACTCGCGCACAGATTGAAGAAATTGTTAAAACTAAAGAAGCGGATTTGACGGGCAACGATTTAGATGCGTCCTGTCGCATCATTGAAGGCACCGCCCGCAGCATGGGAATTGAGGTCAAATAGCCATGGCACACGGAAAAAAATATACAGAAGTAAAGAAGAAGGTTTCGGAAGAAAATATCTACTCCGTTGAGGAGGCTATTACCTTTCTTAAGGAAAACCCCACCGCAAATTTTGACGAAACTTTTGAACTCGCCATCCGGACGGGTTTGGATGCGACAAAATCGGATCAAGCGATTCGCTCGACCGTCGCACTTCCAAACGGAACCGGTAAAGATGTTCGCGTGATCGTCTTCGCAACAGGCGATGCAGCTGAAGCCGCTCGCGGCGCGGGTGCAATCGAGGTTGGTTTTGAAGACCTTCTCGAAAAGGTAAAAGGCGGATGGATGGATTTCGACGTGGTTGTTGCTACGCCGGATGCCATGAAAGAAGTTCGCAAAGTGGCTCGAATTCTTGGACCACGTGGATTGATGCCGAACCCGAAAACTGGAACAGTAACCGACGATACCGCTAGCGCTGTAACCCAGCTCAAAGCTGGACGCGTTGAGTTTCGGATGGATCGTAACGCAAACATTCTGGTTCCATTTGGAAAACGAAACTTCACTGTCGAGGCTTTGGCTGAGAACTTCCGCGCCATTTACGATGCGATCGTCTCAGCAAAACCGGATTCCAGTAAAGGAATTTTCATTAAACGCTGCACCATCGCAACAACGATGGGGCCTGGTCTGCACGTTGATGTTAAAGAAACAGCGGATGCTTAATTAAGAAGGACACCACGATGAGCACAAAAACGAAAAATTTAAGACCCGAGAAACAGGCCATGTATGCTGAGGTGCAGGAGAGCATCTCGGATTCGCAATACATGTTGCTGACGGATTGCACAGGCATGAGTATGCCAGAAACGCTGGAGCTGAAAAAACGGCTGAGTAGTGCGGATGCAAAAACAAAAGTGGTTAAAAACCGCATGTTGAACCTCATCTGTGATGATCTCGACACGTTAACCGGACAAACCACAATGATTTGTGGAAGCACGGACGTGGTTGAAGCCGCAAAAATCCTGAGCAGGTTTTTCAAGGAAACTCAAAAACCAACACTGAAGGGTGGCTTACTGGATGGTTCGGTTCTTTCTGCGGACGACGTCACTGCATTGGCAAAACTCCCAGGCAAAAAAGAGCTTCAAGCGGTGCTTGTTGCAACACTGGCTGCTCCGATGACTCAGGTTGTTGGTGTGATGAACCAGAAGGTCTGCAGTTTATTGTATGTACTAAATGCGGTGAGTGAGAAAAAAGAACAAGCGGCATAAAGTCATATTGTATGTAGCGTCGAAGCGTTCTATTCTGAATAGGACGCTTCGTTGCGTTTTATCCATTCATTTTCTACGTCAACGCTCGACTCTCTATCTATGAGTTTTTGGATATATCCTCTTTTGGTTTTTGCGGGATTCCTCGCCGGATTTATTAATACACTCGCTGGGGCTGGATCTGTGATTTCACTGGCCGTGCTGAATCTTGCCGGCCTTCCGCTTGGTGTGGCGAACGGGACAAATCGAGTAGCAATTCTCTTTCAGACTGCGCTAGCTGTCGGGCGGTTTAAAAAACAAGGCAAGCTTCAGATTCGCCCGCACCTCGGCATCATTTTACCCGCGATTATTGGCGGAGTTCTCGGTGCACTACT
>JAOZMR010000186.1 GCA_029934215.1 Pontiellaceae bacterium
CACAGCGCCTTGACCCAGAAGGAGTTCAATTAAGCCCAACCCTATGCTGTAAAAAGTGTGTAGGTAACGAAGCACGCGAAACATTGCGGTATCGGCTCTGTGCCGATGCGAGCCCTAATGAAGTGAACTCGTTTCGGCCTCGTTACGCTAAAATGCCGATGGCTAACCTTCCAGAGATGGTGAAGCCTGCTACTTATACGGAAGAAATAAACAAAAGCACGTATAAGGTCGGTCGGGGTGGTTGGAGAGAGCGCGCATCGAAAGAACAGTCTGGATATCTGGGAAGGCCTTCCCGCACGTCGTCCTCGGAGGTCGAGGGAGACGAAGAACATCGGGGAAACGATCGCTCGCTGTTAGCCGGGTTTCTTTCATTATCGGCGGAAGGCATGACGGAAGTCTTGCCAGCGCAGAGCTGAGTCCAGACGCAGAGAAATCGGTTTTTCGACTGTAAAATCCCGGCCGAAGTGAAAAAATAGGATTGATTTCCGATCAGAAATCGCTCAATCGACATGCGCCTTAAAAAGACTGCCGGCTGGTGGTCGTTTTTTTTTGAATGGATTTCGGCGATAAAAGCACGCTTTGAAAGGAAATGGTAAGATTACGGATCCTGATCCGTGGGACGTTTTACCATCCGCGGGACCTTGGTTTCTGCGCATGTGAAGTGGTATTATTCAAGTTGCGAGGCAAAAGCTGAAATCAGGCGTTTTGTGTTGGGGCTGGTCTATAGGAAGTCTGGTTCACGTTTTTCGCAAAAGGTGATGATTCCTGGGAGGGTTTCGGGGGCTACACCGCGCCAGAAGACCATCCAGTCGTTTGTTGTGTGGTAGCCATCCGCTTGCCGATCGTACCATTGATTTACCGGATTCCCTATGCGGGAGCGCCAAAAAAAGGCGGCATGTTTTTCGCAAACTTTCATCCATAGTTCTTGCGCAAGACCTTCGCCGCGTGCCTCCGAGCCAACGGCGAATTTGGAGAGGTATGTTCCTTCCGGATGCTGTTCGAGTAGTACGGCTCCACGGCATGCTTTGTCCTGATAGATGGTGGTGACTGCGTCAAATATTCCTTTTTTTGGTGTTTTTTTGAAGCTCTCTTTGAGGAGTTTTTGTAGGTTGCTTTTTTCCAAGGTCTGGAAATCTGGCGATAGGATTGTTGATCCTTTCCGGAAGAGGGTGCCTGCACCTTTTACGGTGAATATTTCTTCGAGCAGGTTTCTGGATGAGGTGACGGAGATGTGGGTGCTAGGTCGTGTGGCGAGGAGTGTTGCGGCTTTGTTGGCTAACTGTTGTTCGGCGTCGGTTAGTTCAATGTTGTTTTCTTTCTGCGTGTAGTAGTATTCCACTTCAAATCCGCCGGATGGACGGATGAAGTGTACTCTTTTTCCAAGGGTTGGAATGAGTTGTTCCAAGGGTTGGAAGAAAACGGGGACGCGATTGTTTACGGTTCCAACCATTGGAAGGGTGGTTTTCTCGAAGAGTGGGTTGTGTGCAAGTCGCGCCCATTTTGCGTCGGCATCGGTTCCGGAAAGGACGACGGCGGGCTTGAGCCCGAGGCGAAGCAGAAAGTGGAGGTCAAATGCGAAGGCTTCTGCGCCGGAGTCGAGGCTTTCGAGGTCTGGCACGAGTAGGGCGAAGCAAGCGGTGTGGGCGGACTGGAATTTGTTGAGGTAAAACTCGTATTCCTCCCGCCGGCCAATGCTGTCGAGAAACAGTCGTATGGTTTGGTTCAAAAGCATGGATGCAAATAAACATGATTTGCGTGAAATGTAAACCTAGGAGAAGGACCGAATCGGCGGATTTGTTTTGTTCTTTTTGTAATCGGTGCGATTGCTGGATCTTTTTTGTGTTCTCGGCTCGCAAAATCCGTACATCTAGGTAGTTTCGTGCTTCGTCATTTCCGTCCTTGTCGGTAGGATGTGCCGAAATTGCTTGGAGACTCTCATGGATAACGATATTACCCGCATTCAGGAACAGATCAAATTCTGCATCAGCGGTGCGTTGTGGAAGAATCTGTTGCCACTTCTTGAACAACTCCATCCAGCTGATATTGCTGATGTGATCGAGGAGGCTCCGGACGAGATTCATAATCGGATTTTTGATCTGCTCGACGACGAGACCAAGGCGGATGTGATGGCGGAGCTCGATGCGTCTACTGAGGCAGAACTGCTCGAAGAGCTGACCTCTGAAGAGATCTCGGATATTGCGGAGGAGATGGCGCCCGATGATGCCGCTGATATGCTTTCTGAGCTCGATACGAAGCGCAGCGAAGAGGTTCTTGGGTTGATGGAGGATGAAGACTCTGAGGAGGTGCGCGAGCTGCTTCGCTACGACGAGGAGAGCGCCGGCGGACGTATGACGACCGATCTTGTCGCCTTGTCCAGTACGCAGACGGGGCAGGATGCTCTCGACCATATCGGTTTGCTCGATCTCGATGAGCCCGTTTATTTTGCTTACGTCGTTGATGCTTCTGATACGTTGCTGGGCTATGTGCAAATCTGGCAAATGCTCAAAGCCGAAAACCGTAAAAAAACGCTCGGCGAACTCGCAGAGGAAACCACGTTTACTGTTCGACCTGAGACCGACCAGGAGGAGGTCGCGCAGATGATGTCGAAATATGATCTCACGTCCATGCCTGTTACCGACAATCTGGGTAAGTTGGTCGGGCGAATTACAATTGATGATGTTGTTGATGTGATTCAGGAGGAGGCGTCGGAGGATATGTTTAAGCTGGCTGGTTCTGACGACGCAGAGTTGGAAGATCCATCCCCGCTCGCCTCCTGCAAAACTCGGCTCCCTTGGTTGCTTGTCACGTTGGTTGCGGGGTTTGTCAGCAGTCTAATTCTTAAACAATTCATCAATAATCCACAGATTGTTATGCTTAGCGCGTTTGTGCCCATTATTATGGCGATGGGTGGAAACACCGGGATTCAGTCGTCGATTCTCATTGTCCGGGGGCTGGCGCTTGGCACTTTCGACGAAAGCCAACTGCGTCGCCTGCTCTGCCATGAACTGCTAACCGGCATGATGATGGGCGTCGTCTGCGGTGGGATTATTGGCATCTGGGCTCATTTTATGATGGATACCCATGGAGGATTTTCTGAGCTCTATCTTGCATCCACCGTCGGTCTCGCTCTTTTCTGCGCGATGATGTTCGCTGCCGCTTTCGGCGCGTTCGTGCCGCTGTTGCTTAACCGCTTCAAAATTGATCCGGCGGTCGCGTCGGGTCCGTTTGTTACGGCATCGAACGATGTAATCGCTCTACTCATCTACTACGCCATCACACTGCTTTTCATTAGTCTCCGTGCCGCATAGGAGCGTTTTGGTTTGCGGGGTTAAGATTTGATGTCTTGGCCTTGAAAATCTCGCCCCATAAAACCGACTCTCCAAAAACTCTAACCCATGCCAATTCTTAAGACACCCGCAATTCCGCTCTATTTCACAAACGTGTTGAACACCTCGCGGATTGTTACATGGCTGACAACCCATTACGGAAAGCTCTCCACGATCATCAAGGGGGACCTGCGAAAAAACAGTCTGTTCCGTGGGCAGTACGATCTGTTTTCCACCAGCGAGCTTGTGTTTTATGATCGAACCGACAAGGGCATCCATATCGCCAAAGAGTGTTCGATGCTTCACGCACGCCCCATCTTCCGAACCGACTGGAAAGCCTGCGCCGCCGCCGGTTATATTTCCGCTCTGTTCGCAAAAACCACCCTCCGCCACGGTCATGAACCGGGCCGGTTTGGCTTCTTCGAGGAGATGCTCTCTCTCGCAGAAACCTACGGGCATTGCGCTCCATTCCTCGTCTGGTTCGATCTTCAGTTCGCGGAGTTTATGGGTCAGGAGGTTTGCCTGGACGATGGAGGGTGTGGAGAAATGCCAGCGGGAGAGAGAGCAGAGGTCGGAGAGCATAGGGGAGGGGAGGGGGCGGAAAAAAGCGAGCGACAAAGCTACCGTTTTGCTCCAGATCATGGTGGGCTTGTCGAGCCAGGTTACGCCAGTAAACACCGTATCCCCGCCATCCCGATCGCGCCAGAAGCGGTCGATCTCCTCAAGGCGTGGCAGAACACATCAACACCCAGCGGTGTGATGGCCACACAATTTAAAATAACGCATTTAAAGCAAATAGAGCGGGTTTTGGAAAGTTTCGTGAGTTGGCAGTTCGACCTGCCGCCACATGTCCGCAAAAAAGCGGTCGAAACCATACGCTCATAAATAGGAGAAACCATGCATAGCAAACAGACAAAAATAATCTGCACCCTTTCCCCAGAACAGTGCACACCCGGATTTATCCAAGAGCTCGTCAATAATGGAATGAATGTGATTCGTCTCAACACAGCTCACCAAACCATCCATGATGCCGAAAAAATCATCGCAATCGTACATAGCGTCTCCAAAAATATCGGCATTTTGGTCGACACCAAAGGTCCTGAAGTGCGAACGTGCAATCTCATCAAGCTCTTACGCGTTAAACGCGGAGACATGGTTCGAATCACAAACACTCCATCTCAACCTGGGGATTTTCAGGTGAACTACGATCGATTTGTTGAAGAAATCCCTAAAGGAAGCAGCATCCTAATTGATGATGGTGAATTGGAGCTTTTGGTCGAGGATCAAACCGCCGGACACCTGCAATGTGTTGTGCAAAATGACGGCGAAATCAAAAATCGCAAAAGCCTGAATGTTCCGAGCGTCTATCTACAACAGCCAACACTCACAGAAAAAGACGTACAATTTATCGAATGGGCGACCCAAAACAACGTCGACTTCATTGCACACTCATTCGTACGCAACCAATCAGACGTATTAGCAATTCAAAAGATATTAGATGCGCGAAAAAGCAATATAAAAATCATTGCTAAAATCGAAAACCGTGAGGGAATCAAAAACCTGGAATCCATATTAGACGCAGCGTACGGGATCATGGTTGCACGCGGCGATTTAGGGATCGAGATCCACGCGGAGGAGGTGCCTTTTGTACAAAAAGAGATCATCCTATCCTGCATCCGTCGCTGCAAACCCGTGATCACAGCCACCCAAATGTTGCATTCGATGATCACGAATCCAAGACCAACCCGTGCCGAGGTAAGCGACGTGGCCAACGCCGTCTTAGACGGGACCGATGCGCTCATGTTAAGCGGCGAAACCGCCTATGGAGCCTTCCCCGTGGAAGCCGTACGAACCATGTCCGACATTGCCCAGACAGCGGAAACGCAAAAAGAATCCATGTGCACCTCAGCACCATCTAATGAAACCTCCTCCTTTGAGCAAAGCGGACATCTTGCAAAAGCGGCGGTAACCTGCACAACCGAGCTACCGATACAAGCGATTGTAACAAGCACTCGGGAAGGAGAAACCGCACTACTTTGCGCATCGCACCGTGGTCGTGAGCCCATTTTTTCTCTATCAGAAAACATGCAAACCGTACGTCGGCTCTCCCTGAGTTACGGTGTATACTCGGACCAGATAGAAATACAAAGCACCACCGAGGAGCTCGTAAACGTCTGCATTAAAAAGTTAATAGACGGGGGAAAAATTGACCCCGAAAAACTGATTGCCTTTTTAGGTGGAGAGCATCTGTATACGAGCCGGACCAATTTTTTACAGATTGAAACCCCAGCAAAACTCCTGCTTAAACCCAGCAATATTTCTGATTGAAGATTTCTGATTGACGATGTTTCTGGATAGAAGAATCCTCAATAGGCACTACCGGAGCCCCTTCTGTATTCGCTGGCGGTGATTCCGTGATGCTTTTTGAAGTCTCTGTGGAATT
>JAOZMR010000187.1 GCA_029934215.1 Pontiellaceae bacterium
ACCCGCACGACGTATCCCTCGACCCGAACCAACACGACGGCGATCTCTGGCTCTACCCGCTCAAAGACAAAGAAGTCGTCTGGCGCGCATGGAGCCGTGTGGTTTTAATTGGAATATTGGGATGTTGAAATATTTGGGAAAAATATTGAGGATATTGACAGTTATCTAACGTATGGTATTAAATGTAGGTTAGTGGCTGAAGATAAGTAAAATAGGAGAAGAACAATGAGTGAAATAATGCGCTGTGATTTCGTGAAATTCATGCAGGTTTGTTTGATTGGATGCGTTCTTCTGGCAAGCGGTTTAACCGCTGAAGAAACCCAATATTTTTGGCAGAAACCGAATGCAAAAGTTTTGCTACATGGGGATCTTGAATGGGCTCCAGAACCCTTCGATTTTGTTACGGGTGATTCTATTCGTTATATCGATTTTGAAAACGGCAGTGATGATAACGACGGTCTCTCTAAAACTACGCCTTGGAAGCATCATCCTTGGGATGAAAACGCCGTGGGTACTGCAAAATCCGGCGACGGAATACATTCGTATGTGTTTAAAAGAGGCGTTTATTACAGAGGTCGATTAGAATCGACGATGTCTGGAGAAGAAGGCAACCCCATTCGATTAACCTCGGACCCATCCTGGGGGGAAGGTTCTGCCTATTTAGTGGGTTCCATGCGTTTAACAAACGGGTGGCAACAATGCACAACTGCTATGACTTCCGGAATTCCAGAGCCAGAAAAGGTTTGGTATATCGATTTGTATGATCTGGATGGAATTGATGTGGGAACGCCTATTGATGATAGAGAGGGGATTAGTGACTCAAAGTTGGTTCAGGGCGTCGTCCCTCAAAACATGTGGCTGATCGATGGTGAAACAGTCACAAGAATCCCTGTTTGTCGGCATCCAAACTGGAGTGAAGAGACAAGTCATCCTGACGACCCGCATACTCAATGGTTTGAATGGGAAATAAGAAAGGATGGTATAAATATTGATACAAAAAATCTGGGTGGTTTCGCTGAAGATTTTTTTGATGGCGGCATTGCTCATACAGAAAATTATGTTCCTCCCTTTGGAAATATGGGAACAGAGACCTCTCATAGAATAGAAGAATACAACCAAGAGAGGAAAGGCTTGGTTTTTCAAGCTACCTATTTAAAAAGAGGAAATCGTTATTTCCTCGAAAATATCCCTGGGTTTTTAGATGAACCGGGTGAGTTTTATTGTGCTCAGGAGTTTTCATCCAGAACAAAAAGACTCCGAAATACCGCAGGGCAACCATTTTTGTTATCCCCTAAAAACATTAAACCCGGCAGACTTTTTGTTCGTTTACCAAACGACGAAAACCCAAACGATGCAATCGTTGAAATTGCTGTTCGCAGTGGCGTTTTGAAAATATTGGACAACGATAACATTGTCGTGAGTGGACTTCAGTTCAGTTTTGATAACAACGGAACGCTTAAAGAAGCATACAGTTACCCTTCTCATTTAAGGGCGCCGGCAGCTATTCGCATCATCGGCGACTCTTCCAACATCACAATCGCCAACTGCAAATTCTACCATGTTGAAGCGGGAATCATCGGCTTTCCGCACTCTACTGAAAGTATTGAAAACAGAAATTCAACCGACCCGGCTTTTATGAATAACATTCTTGTTTCCGATTGCGACATAAGGCACGCCGATAGACGGGGTATACAATTCGTCGAACAAGCAACAGCAAAACCTTATGACGATGTCGAAATTTCTGCGGGTCAAATTGGAAAGATAAACATATTACGGAACAACCTATTTGACCTAACGAGTCGCGCAGAAGATACAAAATATAGCGACATACCGGCAATCGATGTCATCAATGTGGAGCGTTGCGAAATCGCGGGAAACATAATTGACAAATGCAAAGGCGCAGGAATTAACATCCGAGGTGGATCTGCTAAAAAAAATGATACGGGCAAAAACATCAAGATGGCGCGCAATTTTGTTCACCACAACAAGGTGACCAATACCGCACGAGGGTTAAATGATTACGGAGGAATAGAAGGATGGGGTGCGGGGCCTTTGTATATGTACAACAACATTTCCGGAAATGCAGTCGGCTTCAAAAACTTCATGTTTGTTAATGAAGGGTCAAAAGGTCGAGACAGCTTTTGGTGTACACAATCTCCGGCATACTATTTGGATGGCGGGAATAAATCCTATTTATTCAACAATATCGGCTGGGGTAAAAAAGGAACGATGAACGATAAATATCGCAACCAGACAGGTTATTATGCAGTCGTTGGTATGATGAATCATTTTTTCAATAATACGTTATACAATTTCATTAATAATTACACAGGTAGCATGGGACAGCGGGCAAGCAACTTAGGAAATGTAAACATTAGTAACGGGAAAAATTTTATAAGCCTCAATGCAAAAGGAGATTTAGGAACTCTTGGCGGAGGAACGGATGAGGGTGAGGCAACATCGGAACTATATACATACAACTTTGGAAGCAGTGTGTTTCACGGAAACCCAGAGGATGGATTTGGAAATGTTGGAAGAGAATATACAAAATGGAAAAAAGATAATAACATTAAAAATGGGATTGAAATAACAGAGGAGGTTGAAAATGTAGCAATGTACATGATCGAGACAAAAATGAACGTACACTCTCCTGGTATATATGCAAAAGAAATGCCCCTCAACGACCCAGCTAACCATGACTTCAGGTTGCATTCAGATTCAGACGCAAAAGAGATGGGTGTTACGTTTTTTGTTCCGTGGTCATTATCCGCAACGGTTGGTGAGTGGAACTTCTATCGAAATGGGTTTGATCACACAAAAATAACAGGAGAAAACTTCTTTTTCACTCAAAAGCATTTAGACAGATCCATGTATAATGAATTACCACTAAATGATCTTTCTGTGCCTAGCGCAACCGAAGACAGTTATATAGAAGGAGAATTGGATTCTTGGACAAAGGGTGCTTTGGTTTTTGAAAACAATTTATACGCAATGTATTCTCATGAAGACATGACGCAGAGTTATATGACAACAGAAGATGGGGATGGAGAAGCCACGTATTTACATAGCGGCGAGGATCGGAGAACAGTACATATTGAAAAGCAAAATTTGTTAATCGAAATTTACCTTAAAACAACGGGTAATGGCGTTTTGGTGTCAAAAGCTAATGCAAACACTGGATATGTTCTTGAGCTGGTATCCGGCAAACCATCGATGACCATTATGTCCGACGGAACAGAGTGTGCGCGAATATCTTCTGTTTCAATAAATGATGATCAATGGCATCACGTTATCGCTGAAGTGGATCGCAATCAATCTGACGGCATCACAATTTATGTCGACGGTGAAATCGCAAACGGTGCATTGAGTGGGAGCATGCTTCCAATCGAGGCATCTTTAGGAAACACGAACGATTTCTTTGTCGGCAAAGGGAGTTTCGGCAATCACTTCACCGGAGCTATTGATTTTCTGAGAGTCTGTCAGGATACGATTGAGGCATCAGATACAACAATAGATGAACTTTATACTTGGCAATTCAACGGCCCCCATCTGCACGACTTTACGGGGCGCAGGCCGCAGGAGGGGAAACGGGATGCTGGCGCACTAGAATGGGGTATAGGGTTGAAAGCCGTCGTTTCTACAAACATTGTATTCCTTCCTGAAGGAAGCACGGCAAACTTCAACCTGCGTCTTTCCGTGCAACCGGAAAACGATTGCACCGTAACCGTACAAAAAATGTCTGGAGATTCTGACATCTCTATACAGAATGGATCATCCCTCATATTTACAACCAACACCTGGAACGAATGGCAAACGGTAACACTGGCTGCTTCCAACGATGTAGATGTAGTAACGGATACAGCAACCCTTCAATGCTTCATTTCGGGAGCTAATCCAATACGAGTTTCCGTGGAAACAATAGAAAACGACTTCGGCGTCGTCCTTTCCACCAACGCTCTGACGATCGCAGAAAACAACAAAAACACGTTTCTGCTAAAACTCTCCATGCCTCCGGCTATTCCAGTAACCGTAAATATTACCAACACAGAGGGGGACGACAGCATATCCGTCAAAACCGGCTCGTCATTAACCTTCGACAGTAGCAATTGGAGTATCGCCCAGCTCGTAACCCTTTCGGCCGCCGATGACCCAGATATTGTAAACGGCACGGCGACCATTTTATGCTCCGGCTCAGATCTGATCCCAAACTCGCTGATCGTGACCGAAGAGGACGACGACACAGTTGCGCCTTTAACCTTTCCGAAATTCCTAGAAATTCCAGAAGGTTCGAATGCAACCTTTGCCGTGAAGCTCTCGGCAATTCCGTTGAACAGCTTTACCGTTTTGGTCTCTAAGGTCTCTGGAGATGCCAACTTGAGCATCACCCCAAATATCGAGCTGACATTCGAGCCTGACAACTGGGACACAAATCAATACGTGAGTATTACCGCATCCGAAGATCCCGACAAAAAGAACGGCGATGCGATATTCCGCTGTTCGACCGCGTTCTCGGACATAACAAATGAATACGTGAACATCGTCGCCATAGAAACCGACAAAGATTCTGAAACCGCAACATTCCAGGATGGTGTGGACGGGTATACCGGAACCGTAGATACCTATCTAAGATCCGGCAGTCAAAGTGATACGAACTACGGCACAGATTCTTCGGGTTCCCTGACTTCACGGCGCCCTCTACTAATTTCATGGAATCTGGATTCGCTATCCAGTACGAACGGAGTCGACTCAGTTACAATTCAGCTTTCCGTGGAAAAAGGCAGCAATGACGCACGTTTTCCACTAGAGGTGTACGCCATCAAAAAGCCATGGCAAGAGACGAATGCCACATGGAATACCACGGACGGAACAACGATATGGCAGGAGGGCGGTGCGGTAGGTGCCGAAGATCGCGGCATACTGGTCGGAACCGCTGACGTCCCAAAGGCCGTGAACAAAACGATCTATTCCCTGATGATCAATCTGAACACCGACGGATTGGCATACGTCCAGAACGCCATCGCCAACCCGGCTGAAAATTACGGTTTTCATTTCTGGAAAGAAAAGGGAATCAGCGGAACCCGCAAATGCTACTTTAGAGAAAAATCGGATGTAGAGCTGCGTCCGAAACTGACGGTCTACATGTCTGAAAAAGAAAATTTCGATTCAGACGGCGACGGCTTGCCCGATGAGTGGGAGCAAAAACACTTTAAAAACCTCTTGGTGGACGCCGAAAGCTTCTCATCAAACGGGATCAACACGATACGACAAGCCTATATTGCGGGGATCAATCCGACCAACGCAGACTCCTTTCTCACGCTGGACTCTATTACCCCGTTGACATGGAACACAGTCTCCGGTCGTGTTTACAACATTTACTGGACGAGCAATCTGCTCAACGGCTTCCAACTCTTGGAAACAAACCTCACCGACGGTGTTTTCACAGACGCCACATATAACGCAGAAGACAAAGGGTTTTACAAGATTGAAGTCCAACTGGCCCCATAAACACTAACTTTTTCGTGCCTGAAAATTCATTCTGTGGCATAAACCCATCGCTACTAAAACAACAGAAAAGGTTCGCCATAAAAGTGAGCCTCCCCGAAAAGGAATTACTGCGGGCGTTATCACCCGACGGAAAGATCTTCCGATTAGGGCACCTGTCCGGTGGCCCTGATCGGAAGTTGGCGAAGGACGGCACGAATTCAATTCCAATGCTTGGAAACTCAATCCTGAATATTTGGATTCGCCGACGCATATCACA
>JAOZMR010000019.1 GCA_029934215.1 Pontiellaceae bacterium
CGAATCTATCCACGAGAAAAAGCCTCTAAAAAACGCACATTCGTGAAGAGCCGTATTTTGTAACAAAATCGACGCTGGCGCGGATTAAGCGTAAGGACGGCGAGGGTCGTCGTCAGGGCGGGATTATCTGGCATACGCAGGGGTCGGGCAAGAGTCTGACGATGGTGATGCTGGCGCGTTGCTTGGCGCTGGATTCGGAGCTTTCCAATCCTCGGATTGTGTTGGTGACGGATCGCGATGATTTGGATCGTCAGCTGGGCAATACGTTTGCGGCTTGCGGGTTGAATCCGAAGCGGGCGACGTCGGGGCGTCATTTGCTGGATCTGGTGGCGGTGCAGAAGGCGGGCATTATTACGACGCTGGTGCATAAGTTCGATAAGGCGATGAAGGTGCGCAAGCATCAGGATGATTCGGCGGATATTTTTGTGCTGGTGGATGAGAGCCATCGTACGCAGTTCGGGTCGTTTTCTGCCCGGATGCGGCAGATGTTCCCGAAGGCTTGTTATATCGGTTTTACGGGTACGCCGTTGATGAAGGAGGAGAAGAATAATTTTGTGAAGTTCGGCGGGCTGATTGAGCCGCATTATCCGATTGGGCAGGCGGTGGAGGATGGCGCGGTGGTGCCGCTGTTGTATGAAGGTCGTCTGGTGGAGATGGTGCAAAATGAGGCGGCGATTGATCTGTGGTTTGAGCGGCACACGAAAGGGCTGACGCGCGAGCAAAAGGCGGATTTGAAGCGGAAGTATGCCCGCGCCGAAATGCTGAATAAGACGGAGCAGGTGGTGTACATGCGCGCCTACGATATCAGCGAGCATTACCGGCAGGCGTGGCAGGGAACGGGCTTTAAGGCGCAGCTGGTTGCGCCGAGCAAGGCGGTGGCGTTGCGGTATCAGGCGTTTCTCGATGAACTGGGCACGGTTTCGTCTGAGGTGGTGATCAGCGGCCCAGATATGCGCGAGGGCTATGAAGAGACGGATGAAGAGCCGACCGATGAGGTGGTGAAATTCTGGCAGAAGATGATGGCCCGCTACGGCGACGAAGAGGAGTACAACAAGCAGATTATCAATCAGTTTAAGTTCGGTGACGAGCCGGAAATCCTGATTGTGGTGAGCAAGCTTCTCACCGGGTTTGATGCGCCGCGCAATACGGTGATTTATCTCTGCAAGGAGCTGCGCGAGCATACGCTGCTTCAGGCGATTGCTCGTGTGAACCGGCTTTATGAAAATAAAGAATACGGCTATGTGGTGGATTATGTCGGTCTGCTCGGTGAGTTGGATCATGCGTTGACGATGTATGGCGCACTGGACGGTTTCGATGAGGACGATCTGGCCGGAACGTTGACTTCGATTCATGAAGAGATTGCCAAGCTGCCACAGCGCTATTCTGATCTGTGGGATCTTTTCAAGACGGTGAAGAGTAGCTGCGACGAAGAGGCGTATGAGCAGTTGTTGGCTGACGATTCTCTGCGTGATGAGTTTTATGTCCGCTTGAGGGAGTACAGCAAAACCCTGGCCATCGCTCTTTCAAGCGAAAAGTTTGTGATCGAAACCGATGATGAGCAAATGGAACGCTACAAGGCGGAGCTGACTCGGTTCCATAAATTGCGGGCCTCTGTCAAATTGCGTTATGCGGAAGCGATTGATTATCGCGATTATGAGCCGAAGATTAAGAAACTGCTTGATACGCATATTCAGGTCAACGAGGCGATTCAGCTGAACGAGCCGGTAAATATTTTCGATGAGCACAGTTTTAATGTGGTGAAAGAAGATCAGGGAGTTTACGCGACCAAAACACCCGCCGCCCGCGCCGATGCAATTGCTCACGCAACAAAAAAGGTGATCACGGAGAAAATGGATGAGGATCCGGCTTTTTATGCGAAGTTCTCAAAGCTGATTCAGGATGCCATTGATGAGTTTCGTGACAAGATGATTTCGGGGCAGGAATATTTGCTCAACGTGGTGTCTCTTCGACACAAAGTGGTGACTCGTCAGCACGACGATGTCCCTGACGAACTGGCCGGGAACGACGATGTTCTGGCGTATTTCGGCGTGACGCTTCCAATCCTTGGAAAAGAATTCGAAGAAGAAGCCGTAGGGTTGGCGCGGGCGGTTCAGAAGATTTTGCAGCCGTTTGTTTCGATGGTGCAATTCTGGGATAACGAAGATGCAAAGAAGCAGGCAATCAATGCGATTGATGATTATCTGTTTGATGATCTGGGTCTGAATTTAGGCACAGACCAAATGGACGAAATTATTGAAAAAGTCATGCGCGTCGCAGAGAACCGGACTGCCCAATGAAAACGCTGCCGTATAGCATTCGTTATGGAGAACAGGTCGTTGCGTTTGAGCTGACTTATTCCCACCGAAAAACCATGCAGATTGCGGTCTATCCAGACGGCAAGGTGGTCGTCAAGGCTCCGGAAGGTGCTCCGTTGGAAGATGTGAAAAAACGGGTGCTCCGCCGTGGGCGCTGGATAAAAAAACAGCTCGATTATTTCCAGCAGTTCGAACCGCGCACGCCGCCGCGCCGTTATGTCAGCGGAGAAACACATTTCTATTTGGGGAAACGTTATCGATTAAAAATAACCTCCGGGGAGGAATCATCGGTAAAGCTGAGCCGAGGGGTTCTGCGGGTTTCTGTGAAAGACTCCACGAGTCCAGAAACGGTGAAACGTCTCTTGGATCTGTGGTATGCAGAGAGGGCTGCAGCGCACTTTTCTGCATCGTTCGAGCGATGCTGGTCGCCATTCGAGAAGCAGGGCTTGCCGCAACCCAATCTGAAAATCCGTGCAATGAAAACGCGCTGGGGAAGCCTTTCTGCCAAAGGAAATTTGACGCTCAACATCGCCTTGATTCGTGCGCCGCGCGAATGCATTGATTACGTGATGACTCACGAACTTTGCCATCTGGTTCATCGAAACCATGGCTCCGGCTTCTATCGACTGCTCGAACAAACCATGCCCAGTTGGAAAAAGCACAAAGCTAAGTTGGAAATCACTTCGGTGTAAGTTTTCAGTTTGAGGATTTCCGGTTTTCACTAAAATGATCTCCATCCCTCATACAAAACGCTGATTTTCAGGTTTTGCCTCGCAAGTTGAATGACGCCACTTTTTAAAAAAAGTCCAAACATCGGGAGATTTATTACCACGGATGGTGAAACGTCCCGCGGATGAATCGCCATCTACTTGAGCCTGTTCTGATCCTGAATCAGCTCAAGGAATGTCTTCTGCTGAGATCGCTCAATGCACAGGGATTTCATTGTGAAAAAGTGAAAGGAACGTCCAATATCGAATTCTTCCAACCCTCGGAAGTTTATTTTTCCAAGGGTTGGAACCTTCTCTGTCGAAGGTCTTCACGCCTGAGATCTGCGGCGGGCGATAGTTGCCTTGCTGTACGCATGTGTTGCTGAACTTGTTGCTCGCGTTGGCGGATTTTTTCTATATCTGCATCCGGAAGCGGAACGCTGGCGACAGCGGCGGCGTATGCATGGTTCCCAGAGCGGATTCCGTTGACGACTTCGGAGGCTTCCGTTTCCCCTAAAAAACAGGAGGGGAATTCAGGCTCTAAAAAACGTTTCCCGAAATGTCGCAACAAGCCGAGTCCTCTCAGTCGATCTCCTGTTCGGAGGGTTTTGTCGCCGTGGAAAGCGATGAATGGGGCGTCGTCTGTGTTGATGGGGTTTTCTGAAAACAGGTTGGGGCGCGCGTGGAGGTCGCCGAGCAGGAGGAGCCGGCTCATGCTGGCGTTTCGGAAGAATGAGGTCTGACTGTCGAGTCCCTGCTGTTTAAAGGCGGCGATACGTTTTTCTAAGAATTCGGAGTCCATGCGGATTGGACTCGGCGATGCAAAAAGCCCGATGATGGGTTGTCTTGGTGCCCAGTTTCCTCGCAGGAGGATGGCGTTAGAAAATACGGAGCGGAAGGTGTCGATGATGCTATCTGCCAATTCTGAATCCATTTGATATGCGGGAAGCCAAATGCAAAAGGTTCCGTCGGTGCTTAGACTGGATAGGATTTCGCGGAAGAAGTCCTGCGAATATAAATCGCTGCTTCCTTCTCGGCTCGGGAGAAATAGTGTGCAGATGATACTGTCGTACGGTTCTTTTGAGTTCCGAATGAAGTGTCGCCCGTCGTTCACGATGATTTTCGAGCGGGCGTCATTGAACAGGCGATGGTTCCACTGCGAAAAGCAGTCGCGAGCCGCCTGCTGAACCTGCGGGATCAATTCCACGGTATGCAGTTCGCGAACGGGAAGATCCAAAATCGCGGACGCGCCGATTCCGGACGCCATGCCGATGTAGCAAACGCGCTCGGGGTTGGGCGTAAAAAAGAGCGGAATCCAGCTTTCCTGCTTCTGCCAACGTAGCGCCGCCGCCGTTCCGTTCAGCATATATTGCTGGTTCACCATGATGTGACGGGAGCCTTTGTTTTCAGTCACATGAACCACCTGATTGTGCCCTTTATAGGTTTTCAGCAACTGATGCCCCGGCTGTAAAAATAGAGCGTCGGGCTGAAACGCGCCGATCAAACCCATAACGAGTAACAAAAGAAACACGCGGCGATAACTCGCTCGAAACGGGGCTAGAAAAAACAGCAAAAAAGCGTACCCAAACCCGCAAACCAAAAGAGCTCGGCTTAATCCAACCATTGGAAGAAAAACAAACAACGCCGCCCATGCGCCAATCGCGCAGCCGCATTTATTCACAACTGTCGCCAACGCCAGCGCCCGTCCATGCTGCTTTTGCTGGATAAGCTCCCACGACAACGGGAAGATCGCGCCCATGCACAGCCCCAGCGGCAACAACAACAACGTCGCCTTCAAACAAAAACCAACCGTTCTCCAGACCAACGAACCAGATGGATCGACAAAATCGCCCCCCAACTGAGACGAAAAAACGAATCCATACATCGACAACAACAACGCATTCAGCACCAAGAAAACACGGAGCACTTTTTTGACATCATGAATCCGCTGGCGCACAAGCATCACCAACAAACTCCCCGCGCCCAAACTCAGGATAAACGCGAACAAAACCGCCACCGTTGACTGCAATGAACTCGCCACCAACTGACGAAACCAGAGCAATAAAATCAGCTCGCAAGCAATACTGAGCACGCCGGACATCCCAACAACCAACAGCATTGCGACGGGCGGAGGCGTTTCTGAATCCGCCGCACAGCATTCAGGTTTTTTCAACTGTAGCCCAGATGCAAGAACCCACGCCAACACCGCCCCACAAAAGCCGATCAAACAAAACGCAAAATACGTATTTTGAAACCCAAGATGAAGCGGAAGCAAAAGCCCGCCAAGAATCACTCCGCAAGCCGCACCCGCCAGATTAAACGCATAAAACAGCGCACCCGTCACACTGCGATGGGAACGGGAATCGACAAAAGCTTGCGTAATGAGCGGGAAACTCAACCCTTGCGCCAGCGACGGAACCGCAATCGCCAAACACGTCAACAACGCCCAACGAAGCGGCGAATTCCCCCCGCCCAAAACGGGGCCGAAATAAGCCAGCACAGGAACAGTCAACAGCGCCGAAAACGCGAACACCGCTTCGCTCAGCGCAAAAGCACGCAACGGCTTTTGAACGCGCGGAAGAATTTGAATGGCCAGAGCGCTTCCCGCTGCCGCGCAGAAAAAGAAACAACACGTCACCAACGTCGCGGCAACCACGCTACCGCCGACATACTGCCCGACCCAGCGGATCCAGATGCTCTCAACGGCAAGACAAACCATCCCCGAAAGAGCGAAAAGAAACGTGAATCCGTGCCGCTTCATTGATGAATCCTACAGGTTGGACTTTTTGATACATCGATATATGTCATCTCTTCATCCTCTAGTATTTTTCTATCAAAAACCGCTAAGCGGTTCGATATGTTTTTACCTACCACCAAATCCGATAGCCGCCTTCGAGCTGAAACGCATTTTCTATATGACGAATCTCAAACGGTTCTTCGATCACCTCAACCACGTCAAAACGAAGGTAAGGCGGATGAAGCTTCCTTTTTTGAAGAAACAAAACCGCCGCACGTGATAATTTGCGCCGCTTATCGCGATTCACCGCCGCCGCCGGGCGTCCATACTTTTCGTTTCTTCGGGTCTTCACCTCAATAAATACCATTGTATCATCTTGCTGCGCAATCAAGTCTAGCTCATCATGCCGACCCACTCGCACGCGGCGCCCAAGAATTTTATACCCTGACTTCTTTAGGAATTTCTCTGCCTGCTTCTCTCCCCAGCGCCCTGCCACTAGATGCGGCGCTTCTTTTGAATTCGTTCGGAGTCCCGCTTTTAAGCGGGCTTTAAAAGCCTTTTTATAGGCTCCGACTAAGGTTTGCATGCCGAACTTTTTCAAAACGCGAACTCTCCTTGATTGAGTTCAGAAATGGGGCGAAATGTTTTTCGATGACAATCGACCGGCCCGTATTTCCGAATCGCTTCGAGATGCCGTTTTGTTCCATACCCCTTATGTGCGGCAAATCCGTACTCTGGATGCTTCGCATCCAGCTCAATCATCATCCGATCTCGCGTCACCTTGGCAATGATCGATGCGGCTGCAATGGATAGACTCTTCGCATCGCCCTTAACAATGCTCTTCGACGCACATGGAAGCCCGCGTACAGGGTTTCCGTCGACTAGAGCAAGGTCTGGCAGACGATCCAGCCCGGACAATGCTTGAGCCATCGCTTTCCATGTCGCTTGCAGAATATTGATGGAATCGATCTCGATGGGCTCGATTACTGCGAATGCAGTATGAGCAAACGGACAGGAGATCAACTGGTCAAAAAAGGCATCCCGTTTTTTCTCGGTCAGCGCCTTGGAATCGGTCAGCCCAGCAAACGCAACCCCCTCTCCGAGAAGATCTCGTTCGAATGCGACAGCGGCTGCGACCACGGGACCCGCAAGCGGTCCGCGTCCCGCCTCGTCCACGCCAGCAACAAAAAGGAGACCTGATTCCCAGGTCTCCTTTTCAAAGTGTAACATGTCCATGTTAACGTTTTTTTATTATTCGTCGAATAACTGATTATACGCGACGTTCAGCGATACGAGCCTTTTTACCCTTAAGCTTGCGCAGGTAATACAACTTCGCCCGTCGCACCTTGCCCTGACGAACCACTTCGATTTCCATCACGTTCGGGCTCTGAATCGGGAACACACGCTCAACACCCTCACCAAAGGCCACGCGACGAACCGTAATGGTTTCGGCCACACCAGAACCATTACGGGCAATAACAACACCTGTATAATTCTGAATACGCTCTTTCGCGCCTTCCTTAATTTTTACATGGACGCAAACACTATCACCGATCCGGAATTCCGGGATCGTTTTCGTACACTGCTCGGCACCGATCTTTTCTACAATCGTATTCATAAATTATCTCTTTCTTCAAATTCTCAAAATCGAACAGTGGATACTACCGATTTACCTAGTTCCGTCAAGCGGTGATTCCACCTTTTCAATCTAAATCTCTGATTTCTTTTCTCAGACGCACACCTGAATGTGCGGCGTAGAGCGGTTTTCTTCCGTTTATTCAGCGGTTTTAGCAAAAAATCTATCGTACAAAATATCCTTGATCGCATTAGTTCCTTCGCCGAGACCTGCGGAAATTAATAGTGGATCCAGTCCGGTTTCTTTTTTAAACGTCTCGAGATGCTCCTCTGCCGCCGGCTCATCCATTTTGTTAGCAAGGACAATGGATGGACGGTGCGCAAGCTCGGGGTTATAGGTTTCGAGTTCTGCACGCAGATTTTTATAGTCTTCAGCTGGATTGCGTCCGTCTTGTGCCGCCATGTCTATAACAAATACGAGGAAACGGGAGCGTTCGATATGGCGCAGGAAATGGTGCCCGAGCCCGACACCCTCGGATGCGCCATCGATAAGACCTGGGATATCAGCAATGCGCAGACGGCTATAGTTAGGGAACATCAAAGTTCCAATGATTGGATTTATGGTCGTAAATGGGTAGGAAGCGACCTTTGGAGTGGCTTCTGTGAGTTCAGCGAGGAGGGTGGATTTTCCAGCGTTTGGATAGCCAACAAGACCGACGTCCGCCATAAGTTTGAGCTCGATGCGATACGCATTGTCTTCGCCAGGCGTGCCCTCCTTGCACTGGCTTGGAACCTGATTGATCGAGGACTTGAAGCGTAGATTGCCGAGACCACCATGTCCGCCTTTCGCAATAATGAGCTCTTCGCCTTCTTCGATGATTTCGCCGATGATCTCTTCCGTCTCTGGATCCTTAACGACGGTTCCGAGAGGAACCTGAAGAATATTATCTTTTCCGTTTCGTCCGTGCTTATTGTTTCCAGCACCATCGGTGCCATGCTGGGCTTTTCGATGCGGATGAAAATAGAGCGGGAGGAGAGAGTCCTGATTAGGGTCACCGCGAAGAATAACGCTTCCACCGTGTCCGCCATCACCCCCGTCGGGTCCACCACGCGGAACATGCTTTTCGCGGCGGAACGCAACAACTCCGTTCCCTCCGTTTCCGGCTCGGACGTAGATTTTTACGCGATCTTTGAATGCGACAGATTTCATGGACAAATTGCGGGTTAGTGGGTTTCTGTTATTGCTTGCTCGGCGTAGCGTGCTGTTTGAAAACTAAAAAGGCGGACCGCATATGCGCCCCGCCTCTTCGCGTTCCGAACCTTGGAAACGTTACGCGGTTTGTGCTTCGCGAATATTAACGCGACGCCCTTGCTTATCGAACTCAACCGTTCCGTGTTTGAGAGCGAACAAGGTGAAATCTTTTCCCTGCCCACAATTTTCGCCGGCAACGAATTTATTGCCAACCTGACGAACGATAATACTCCCTGCGGTTACGAGCTGTCCGCCGAAGCGCTTTACGCCACGTCGTTGAGCATTACTGTCGCGTCCGTTACGTGATGAACCTTGTCCCTTTTTATGTGCCATTGCCCTGCTCCTATTAAATTAAACGCTGATGGATTCAATCTTCAGCTTAGTGAGGCCCTGTCGGTGACCCCGTTTATTACGATACCCCTTACGGCGTTTCTTTTTGAACGCATAGATCTTTTTATCGCGAAAGTTAGTAACCACAGTAGCGGTAACCTTTGCGTTTTCGACGATCGGTGCGCCAATCGTGAGTTCACTACCATCGGAGGTAGCTAAAACCTGGTCGAACTCAACGGTATCCCCTTCCTCGACACCGAGTAGCTCGACATCTAGAACTGTATCTTTTTCCACGCGGTACTGTTTGCCGCCGGTTTCTATTACTGCATATGCTTCCATAAGAAATTTCCTCGCTAAATCAAAGACGGGAGAAACTAGGTTAGAAGGGCGCTTCTGTCAACGCTTGATGGAAAGGTTTTTTCAATTCCATGAAATTGACCCGTCGAATTGAAGCCGAAATTGATGAAAAATCCAGCAGATTTACTTAAGATTGAAGCACGCAAGCAAGGCTGGAAGCACTCGTCTACATTTCCAAAACTCCACTCCCCCACCCATTAGGCACCCCTCCCGAGAGGGGATTTACTGGGCCTGAACTTTTTTACGTTACTTGAGTTCTTGAACCGTTTCCGTGGGTCACTATTTGTGACTATAAAAATTATTTATCGCTTCGCTTTCAGCGCGGTTCACTCTCTTTTCTAGTTTGTCTTCCCATCTCCATTCGTCGCGCAATTCAACGCTTAATGCGATCGGGCTTTTTGCTTTCTATCGTAAACGAGCGCTTCCAGCCTCGTTCTTTGGGCGCAAAGTGCCAGATCTGGAAAATTGTAGCTCGTAAGCACTCGTAATTCTCTTTGCGGCGGGGTACTGTGTGTAAATGAATTTTCCTGAAACTTTTTATCGGTGGCGCCCGCATCCTTGGCATGGTCTAGATGTTGGTGAAAACTTTCCTGACGTAGTGAACGCTTATATCGAAATGACCCCTTTCGATGCTGTGAAATACGAGGTAGACAAAACAACGGGGTATCTTCGCGTGGATCGCCCACAATTGACATCATCAATGTCTCCAACTCTTTACGGATTTATCCCGCGAACTTATTGCGGCGATCGCGTGCAGAAACTTTCTCCATCTTCGAGTCGTGGCGATGGGGATCCGTTGGATATTTGTGTGATCACGGAGCGTCCAATCAATCGTGGAGAGGTGATTTTGCGTGCTCGCGTGATTGGTGGTATTCAGATGATTGATGGGGATGAAGCGGATGACAAAATTATTGCAGTGTTGGATGAGGATCCGTTTTGGGCAGATATTCATAGCATTACCGAGGTCCCGAAAGCCTTGCTGAACCGACTCCGTCACTATTTTGAAACCTATAAATTGACCCCAGGTTCCAATGAACATGTAGAGGTTTTAAGCATGTATGACGCGGAGGCGGCGAAGGGTGTAATGTGGGCTGCTCAAGATGACTATAAAGAACGCTACGGGGAATAGGACGACGCGCTGGAACGAACTATTATGAATATGGAAAAAAAATCGGGACGTCTTTTGGTGGGGGATGTTGAGGTTGTTGCTGCGGCTTATAGAGAGTTTAATGCGGTGGCGCTTGATCAGAATCTTTTGGATCAGCCGACCCCGCCGCCGCGAACAGAACAACAGACGATTGCAACATCGGTTTCTGTTTCAGGATCTGGCACGTTCGCCGGGAATTCGACAACAACGATCACGTTTGAGCCGACCGACCGTGAGGGTTGGTGGCTCGACCGAACGGATCTGCCGAATGCCCTGCCGATCCGCGTGGCGATTGATAATGTGTGGACGACGGGCTCGGTCGTCAGCAATATCGTTCTGCGAGCGGGCGGTCCACACAACTATGTGCGCATGGTCGAACACATTATCGCTCTGCGCATGGGGCTTGATATCGATAATCTGATGATTAAGATCGATTCTGGAGACCCGCCCCTTTTTGATCGAGGAAGTTTGGATTTAACGGATGCGCTGGAACGCGCAGGACGCAGGACGGTGGATCGCCCCGTTCGATATGTAACCGTGAAAGAGCCAGTCACTCTGGGTTACGCAAATGGTGCATTTCTGACACTCTCTCCAAACCTTGGAACCCTTCCAAAACTAACCGTAGATGCTGCTGTGAACTTCCCAAACGCAATCGGTCAGCAACGAATCATGTTCCCCGTGAATGCGACCAATCTGCGAACGGGCGCAGAGGCGCGAACCAATACGTCGTATAGGAAAATGCTGTACTGCAAAACGGCGGGAAAAATCTTTGCGGACATACGCAATCTCGGCTACACCGATAAAAATATTTTAATCGCAAAAAAAACGACGTATCACAATCAGCCTAGACTGGTTCGCAACGGGAAATCGCTCGAGCCAGTTTGGCACCGAGGCGTGCTCGATCTGCTAGCGGCAATTGCGTTGATCCCGGATGCGCGTTTTGTTGGGGAGATCACGTCCTACAAAGCAGGCCACCGCCTCGACTGCGACCTGATCACCCAGCTTTACCTCAATGATTTACTCACCGAGGTCTAAACGATCGACCCAACGTTCATAAAAACCTCGCAATGAACTCCTTCCGTGAAAAAACTGAATACGTACTCGCAAAAGGATTCTTCTCCTTTTTAAAATGCTGCCCCGAGCCAGTCATCTACGGAACATGCCGAGGAGTGGCAACCCTATTCTACAATCTAGGTTGTGGACGCCGACAGATTACACTGCGAAATCTCAAACTAGCATTCCCAGAAAAAACTCGACGAGAACGTTTGAAAATCGCACGCACAGCCTACGATCATTTCGGTCAAATGATCGCGGAATCAGCCATGGTTCTCGCAGGTAAATACAAATATGAGCAATTGATCCGAATGGTTGACGGCGCCGACATGCAAAAATTGTTAACGCTAGAAAAGCAAACCGACAAAGGGCTCCTAGCCATCACAGGGCACCTCGGTAACTTTGAATTAATGAGCCATTATACCGGCACGCAAAGCATCCGCCAAGGGCACGTCGTCGCCCGCAAAGGAACCAACCGACTCATTGACGATCGGATTGTGACTCCCATGCGCGAATCCTTTGGAAATCGCGTAATCTACAAAAACAGAGCCCTACCACAAGTGGTCCGCGCTCTGCGAAAAGGAGAACACGTCGGCCTGCTCATCGACATTAAAAGCAGTTCAAAAGAAGGCACGCCAGTCACCTTCTTCGGAAAAAACACATACGCCGTAAAATCATCGGCCTACCTACAAATCAAACTAGGCGTATCCGTCGTACCCATCACACTCGTTCGCATCGCACCGAAACGCTACAAACTGATTGTAAGCGAACCCATTCAATGGGAAGACAACGGCAAACCGATTGAAGAACAAATTGCAGCACTCACACAACTGCATCAAACCGCCCTTGAAAAACTGATTCGTCAATATCCAGAACAATGGTTATGGATGCACAATCGGTGGCGAACATAAGAAGGCAAATACCCACGAAATGAAAAGTAGAGGGACAATGCTTTTGCAAATCGATGAACTTTGCCGTAAAAAAGAGATACATATTTCACAATCTTGGAGAACGACCTATGAAAGCATTATTGTTGACGAATGAGTTTCCGCCCAATGTCTATGGCGGCGCCGGAGTTCATGTTGAATATTTAAGCCGCGAATTATCGCAGCTAATGGATGTCGAAGTCCGCTGCTTCGGCGAGCAACTCGACGAATCGAAGCCGCTTACAGTGCGTGGCTCAACAGTGGATTCTGCGTCCTTTACCGATGCCGACCCAAGAATCAAACCTGTACTCAGTGCTCTAGCTCACAATATCGATTTCAACGTGAAACCGTCTGGCGCCGATGTGGTGCATTGCCATACCTGGTATTCGCACTTCGGCGGTATCGCCGCAAAACTCTCTTACGGAATGCCGCTGGTGATCACAGCCCACTCCCTCGAACCGCTTCGTCCATGGAAACGCGAACAGCTCGGCGGGGGATACGATTTTTCGAGCTGGATCGAAAAGACGGCTCTTGAAATGGCGGATGCGGTGATCGCTGTCTCCAAAGAAACAAAGGCTGATATTCTGAACCATTTCGATGTAGACGAGAGCAAGATCGAGATGATCTACAATGGAATCGATACCGAGGAATATCAGTGCGTTGATACACAACGGTGCTTCGAAAAATACGGTATTGATGCAGATAAACCCTTCGTACTATTTGTCGGACGGATTACTCGACAGAAAGGAATCGTTCATTTAGTCAACGCAATAAAAAACATCGATGAGTGCTGTCAAGTGGTGCTCTGCGCCGGCGCACCGGATACGCCAGAAATTGCAAAAGAAATGAGCGACGCGGTGGATGTCGCACGTACGCAACGCGACGGAATCATCTGGATCGAAGAGATGGTCTCGAAAGAAACCGCGATCGAACTCTACTCCAACGCCGCCCTTTTCTGTTGCCCATCGATCTACGAACCCTTCGGGATCATCAACCTCGAAGCCATGGCATGCGAAACACCCGTCGTCGCTTCCGCCGTCGGTGGAATCAAAGAGGTCGTTGTCCACGGCGAAACAGGCATATTGGTTCCGGTCGAGCAATTGAAAGAAGCTCCTTTCGAGCCGGTTGAACCCGAGAAATTCTCAAACGACCTTGCCAACGCAATCAATCATCTAATGGCCGACCCAGCTCTGCGCAAAAAAATGGCATCCGCCAGCCGCGCACGCGCCGTCGAAACCTTCAGCTGGACTGCAATTGCCGAACAAACCGCCGAGCTTTACCGCAGGTTGAAAAAATAAACAGAGAACTGCGAAAAAAAGGAAAAGAGATATGATCCCCAAAGGAAGCTACCTAATCATCCAGAACGTGCAACCACAGGTCGACGGCGGACGCTTCGCCGTAAAACGCGAGCTCGGCGATCTCGTGAAGGTCTCCGCCGAAGCCTTCCGAGAAGGTCACGGAATCTTGCGGGTCGATCTACTTTGGCGCAACGAAAGTTCCAGACGTTGGAACCGCGTTCCAATGGCACATACAAATCCAGGGCTGGATTTATGGGAAGCTTCCTTCGATCCAAAAGAAATCGGACGACACGAATTCAAAATCGAGGCATATACAGACCATTTTGCATCGTGGCTTCACGACACAAAACGGAAATATGAAGCTGGCGAAACACTCGAAAGCGATGCCGTTGAGGGGATCCAACTAATGCAAGACGCAGAGAAACGCGCGCCAAAAAAGGAGGCAGAACGGATTGGGACATGGATCACAGAAATAACCGAATTAACCTCTCCACGCGAGCAGGCGGCAGTAATGTTCTCAGAGAAAATCGAACAAACCGTTTGCGCGCACCCCCTTAGAAAAGGCGTAGAAACAGGAACAAGCGCCGCCTATCCAATCTACATAGACCGAGTCAAAGCTCGATTTGCCTCCTGGTACGAGGTTTTCCCACGCTCCACCGGAAACAACCCAAACCAAAGCGCAACATGGAAAGACGTAGAAGCATTTTTACCATACGTCGCAGACCTCGGCTTCGACGTTCTCTACTTCCCACCCATCCACCCCATTGGAAAAAGCTTTAAAAAAGGACGCAACAACTCGCTAGAAGCCACAGAAACCGATCCAGGGTGCCCATACGCAATCGGGAACGAAAACGGCGGGCACTTCGACGTCTGCGAACGCCTGGGTCCAATGGCCGACTTTGAGCACATGATCCAAAAAGCTGCGGAAAGCGGAATTGAAATTGCGATTGACTTTGCAATCAATTGCTCCTACGACCACCCATACCTCAAAGAACACCCAGACTGGTTCTACCGTCGCCCCGACGGAACCATTAAATACGCCGAAAACCCGCCCAAAAAATACGAAGACATTTACCCGCTAAACTTTGACTGCGCCGACCGCGATGCACTATGGAACGAGATGAAACGCTACTTTCTCTTCTGGGCAAAAAAAGGCGTACGCATCTTCCGCGTCGACAACCCGCACACAAAACCCGTACTTTTCTGGGAATGGGTCATACGCGAAGTTCAGAAAAAACACCCAGACGTTCTCTTCCTAGCAGAAGCATTCACACGTCCTCGCATGATGGAAGAACTTGGAAAAATCGGCTTCACTCAATCCTACACATACTTCACATGGCGCACAGGCAAAGAAGAACTGACAGAATACTTCACCTATCTCACACAAAAGAACATAACCGAAACGATGCGCGGAAACATCTTCCCAACCACCCCAGACATACACCCAAAACACCTACACCACGCGGCGCCATCCATCTTCAAAATCAGGCTCGCGCTTGCAACAACACTCTCATCAATCTACGGCATGTACTCAGGCTATGAATTCTGCGAAAACGAACCCTTCCCAGGGAAAGAAGAACTAAACTTCTCAGAAAAATACGAATTCAAAGTACGCGACTGGAAACAAGACGGCATACGCGACTTCGTACGAAACCTCAACCGCATTCGCCACGCCAACCCGGCCCTACAAGAAACCAGCAACCTCACCTTCTGCGAGTGCGAAAACGACCAAATCATCGCCTACATCAAATCGGCATGCAACGGACAAAACACAATTCTCATCGCCGTGAACCTCGATCCGAGCCAAAAACAATCGACCACCTTAAACATCCCGTTCAAAAAATGTGGAATATCGATAAACAAAACCTACACCGTGCATGACCTTCTAAGCGACAAACACTACTCATGGACTGGCTCGAAAAGCTACATTGAGCTCACACCAGAAAACCCCGTACACATATTCCGCGTTGAATCCAGTGGTTAATCCAACGAATAGAACTGAAGAACAAAGGTACAACCTTGAAATAGGCAACTTGCATGAGGGCTAGATTTAGGGAACTGGAAGCTCCCTCCACCATTGCCTATGAGTACCAGCGGTCACACCACTTACATTTATCTCGCAAAACGAAGAATGGCGTAGGCATATCCGCGGTTGCATTTTTCTTTTCGAAAAGTGCTTTAGAATCCCTATATAGGGCTTTTTATTACCCATAAGGCGGGCGGAGGTTGAAGGTTTGATTTTATATTGAAAACGCAAGGTTTGCTTTAAAAGGCTTTCGCTTAAATTTCGTTTTCTTATGCAAGCGACAACTGTTCATCAAGCCTTCGGCGGTTGGGACAGGTATGCGGTTCGCGTCTTTTTATTAGATTAACCGATACTTCATCCTGTCGAGACGCAGGTTGCATTTGTTGCATGTCGAATAGACGCTTGTGATTGAATCGCGAAGAAGTTCCGAAGAGTTGGTAATTTTACACGCCAAGTCTTGTTTTTCTAAAAAGAATTCGCGTTGTGCTTCCTTTATGGGTTAAATGAAGTATTGTAAACGTTTGCTATTTATGAATTAACCGTTAACCCAAGTTTCTCATTTTATGCTGTAACCTGTTGCAGCGCAAGGGTAGCGCTTCGGGAGGCACTACAAACTCTACATTTTTACCTCACTTCTAACGGATGTGTACGCCTTGCGCCTATCAATCCCAAGTTCGGTATAGATTCGCGATTGTTCGGCGGCGGGATTTCTGGGGTTTCGGATCGTGATGATGCGACCGTCTTCGAGTGGTAGGCGGGTACTTACGAGGCTGTGAGTCCGGAGAATACGGCGAATGGTGCTCCATTCGCGGTTGTTCAAGCTTTGGGCGAATCCAGTTGAGAAGGTGATAGGCGAGAACGCTGATGAATATATGACCGTCAACGCGGTCTTCCAGTTGGTGGTGGTTTGGACGAAGTCCGAGGGAGCTTTTCAACATACGGAAACCCGATTCAGCCTTGAGTAGGCTCATGTAGAGTTCCCACAAGGTGATCGCATCGACGGTTTGGTCGGTTTTGAGTACGTAGCTTCCGCAACGTTCGAGTGCCTCTTCCATTTTGGCTTCATTTCGTTCTATATGAAGTCCATTGTTGCGACGTTCGACGGTGTAGTAGCGGTTTATTTTTGGATGTTTCTTTTGGATCCGCCCCATTTTTTGATCAATGATGCTCGGGGTTTTTAGCTGTCCTTTTTGAATGCGTTCTTTGAGTGCCGTGGCATCATTTAGAAATCGGGTTTCAGCATTGGAAATCATGGCGACCTCTTTGTTTCGTCGTTGATGGCTACGACAAAGACTCAAATGCTGTTCTGAGTCCTCGGGGTCGATGATTGTTTTCACTTCGACTTGTTGGTCGGCTGGACGGTCAGGGATGGGGGAAAAATCGTGTGCTTCAAATTCGGCTGAATATTTTGTTAGGCTCCCTCTGGTGATGTTGATGAGGTAGGCATAGCCGCGTTCTTTAAAAAGTGAAAGGTTTTCTTCCGACGCGAAGCCCGTGTCGAGAATAACGATTGGTTTTTCGCCGATCTCAAGCTTGTTGAGCCGAGAAAGGATGTAAGACAAAGTGGACGGATCCGCCATGTTACCTTCAAAAACTTCATGAGCCAGTACGTTGCCTTGCTCATCAAAAGCCATGCCAATGGAAACTTGTCGACAGTCGTTGCGCTTCTGCTTGTTTTTGCCATGCTTTGCTTTGGGGTTACTTGCGAATTTCTTCTCAAAATGAGTATTGGTCACACCGAATAAAATCAACTTGCGACGCGATGAAAAAAGTGTCGGCTCGTGGTTGCGCAGTTTGGTCTCGATAATCTCACGATGCTCAAGCAGTTTATCACTCGTACGATATAGGCGATCCTTTGTTGTTTTGGTTATACGCAAATCTAGCAGCTCTGGAAGAGCCGTTCGTTCCGCCCAATTAACAAGCGCCCACTCACTCACCGGTTCGATCAGTCGGTTCGAAATCATCAGCTGTGCGGTTGCAATTTGCTTCTTCGACATACCTGCTTTTTCAAGCACCGAAGTAAGCCCCAGTTTGTTCCAAGCATCTACAGCAACGAGTTCAGCACCGAAACCCACTACGTTTTCCGCCTCGACCTGATCGACAAGCACGCCGTCGACCGTCGCGCTTTTTGTCACAGGGCGAGACGCCTTGGACTGTTCTGCAATCCGTACAATACGGGTTACCCACTGTGTAGCATTTTCCGAAGGTTTCTCTTCAAACAGAGGGGGTTCTTTTTTATGCGCATTCCGACGGCACGAGCGATTTGTTTTTTTCTCATCCTCCGGGATTTGCGCGTCGCCCAGTGATGCAATCACGCGCTGACGCGGCGTTTTTTTAGCGTTACGAAAAGACTCGATAAGCTGAGCAGTTTTTGAGGTTTTTATAACTTTTGTTCTAAAACACATGCGCGTGTTTTAATGAAAAAAACCGGACGTCAAGAATTTTGGACCGAATTAGTCCCTACGCCTAACACTAAAAAAGCCGAACAGTTGATATTCAACGACTTACAGAAGTAGGACCTCGAAAAAAACCGCCCGAAAGGTTTGAGTTTTAAGTTTTTTAGATCTTTCGTGAGAAGCTTGGGCTAAATCAGTAACCTTCTGCGAACGAGAAACGCCAATGCACCGCCGATCCCAATCAATGCAAATGTCGCTGGTTCGGGGACAGGAGTTATCGTTCCATTAATCGCAAAGTCATCGTCACTCAGATTCCGAATTGTATTCATTCCAGTCCCAGTACCACTATTCCAGCCATAAAAACGAAAAATAGTCGTCCCTGTCACGCCCTGATAAGCAGAATCTGTAAGATCAAGAGGCGCGCCCCATCCGCTACTATCTGTATCCAAATCTCCCTTGGCTGTTTTCGCCCGAAGCCCTTTTAACGAGTGCAACTCATTTCCAGACGTATGGCCGGCTATAGAAGACATAAAAGCAACATCATCGCAACCAGAGCGCATTCATCCCGTAGCCTTACCACTTAAGCTCAAAGGTCACGAGTTTCCTCGAAAACGGCAG
>JAOZMR010000188.1 GCA_029934215.1 Pontiellaceae bacterium
TTGATTCCAGGTAGTATCTCTTCAGCAATATGCTTACAAAATACTATCTGACTAAACTCTAAAAACTTAGCAGCATCATATTGATCCATTGTAGAGAAATCTAATGCATGGGCTAATTTTAACCTACATACAAATCCAGCTCCAGTGGACTCATTAATCCAAGACCAAGGTTCAAACTTAATCCCATAACAAGTACTAGAATTCTCTGGATAACATTTCCCTATTGTGGTTGCACTTTGTCGATATACTTCTTTTAAAGCATTCTGAGCACTAGTCATAATAGTTCCTCTTCCTATTGATCCACCTGCTGGTAGATTATGGAAGGTTTGAGCTTGTCTGAATGATGGGAACACATGTTCTACACCCATCACCATCTCATTCTCATCTAGATTATGAAAATAGATACCTTTCTTGTCTTCATAAATACGATTAGCTTTAGAGGTATCAATTGCAATATCTTTATATACTGGAAATCTAGTTGAGTACTCCATCAGAGCTTTGAACTGCACTATCCAAAGTACATCTTCATCACTTAATCCCCACTTAACTCCTCTTGTACCACCAGTGATACTCCGAAGCTGGATGATCAGATTATGTATATTTGGACGTCTAGGATCAACTAATCTCATATTACTATCAGTCTTCATATTAAGAGTTGTATTCATAATATTTATACCTCCAATAGTTTTATCTAAATACTGATGACATTGTTTTTTGCATCTTACTTATATCATGAGTAAGACGATCTTCAACGCTCATGAATAATCGAGCACTATCACCATCTTTGAAAGTAGCATAACCATCTTCAAAACCTTCTAGTTCTACACCCATATATTCAACCATTGTCTTAACATCATCACTACCCTCAAATAACATATCTCTACTTATTTTAAATGTAGTTTCAAAAGCCTCTTGCTCATAGTTAGGGATTGATGCTTTTCTAATACCTTCTATCCTAGTAGCTTCTTCAGCTGTAAATGTACCTTCTGCTGTTGGATTAGATGGAGTATTAACTCTATCTGTAGTGATAAATTGATATGGACCAATACTCATTCTTATCCCACGAGCTTTATCAACTACCTTACGAGCTGATGAGAATATTCTAATAGATCCAGCAGGTACCTCTTTACCAAAGATAATATCCTTAGCAAAATCTTCACCTCTTTTACCACCAGTCTCCCAATCTTGCCAACAAGAACCACCTTTAAAATTCATTCCAGTTATACGATGACAAACTTGATCGGACACAATAGCTTTAAGTCTCGTTTTATTAGAATCTCTAGGTGGATGACCATCTTCACCTTTCAGTCTTCTTTTTCTCATTGTATCACTAATGAACGGATGTTGTACTGTCGCTGCTTTAAATGGTTGCTCTTGGAATACTTTACCCATTCTACTTGCCTTAGATATATCGTCAAAGTCCGCAGCTTTAAGTTTAAATTTAACTTGATGTGGAGCATTCCCAGCTACACCATTTACTCCTGGAATAGCAATATCTTCTAGATCAATTTCGGTGTCAGGCATTGTTACACCCATGTGAAATCCGAGTTCAATTTCTTTCGGTTTGAAGTATGTAAAACTCATTATTTATCTCCTTATATATAATGTTTATTTAATAACTGTTTAGACAACAGATAAAGGATATGACAAGGAGGAATCGGATAAATGAGTAATTTATTACACGGAAATCAACAAGAAAATGGTCGTCAATTAGATGCCATGGATACATCTATTGGTCGATTATGTGACGGATTATCAGATGTGGATACTGAGAAACTTTCAATATATACAATCACTCTTGTGAATAAAATATTGAGGCTGTTTGAACTAATTGGTGATACATCGACAATAGATCAACAACAAGAAACTCTACTAGAGATAGATGGGTTTATTGATTATGTAATTGAAAGTTTAGAATATATTAATCGGGTTAGAATACACACATATAGCCCTAATCCTAATCACAATAAGATACAAGCTTCTCAAGAGCATAGATCAAGGTGTGTACATTTGTATATGATGATATTACAAATGATAATATCAAGTAGTAAATCCCAACAAATGTTTTTTAGAACTAGTGATAAATACAGTGAACGTATTGAGATACTATTGGATAAGTTAGTTCGTAAATATCGTAACAAAATGGAACCAATAATCATAGATGGGGTTAGCCTTCATTTACAGCAATATGAGCCATCTTACAATTATACGTTAGAACGAACCATTAATGTGATGGATATCTTTCACAGATACGCAACCATTGGTCAGGTACGATCTAACTACACACATCGAAAATCCCGTAGATTTGGTAATTTACCAATTATTAAGACAACATCAGATCCACAGAGTATGATGGGTGAACGTATTGATCAGATAGATGATGCTAAATTTGAAGATGCTGATATTAAGATCCCACTAATGATGTTACATTTTGGTGATATTATGAGTGGAATATCTTTAATTAACGATAATGAGATACAACAAACAGCAATACATGTTGGTCTAACCGCTATCCAAATGAGTCTACTTGATGAGCATCAACTACAGCTATCCAAGTATAAACCAATTGTTACTATTAAGGTTGGAGAGGATTATCCTATCCCATCTATCGGTGATCCGATGTTAGAGAAGATATTCTTATATTACCCATTATTATCTTCAGTTAAATTTGATAATGCTAAGGTAGATCATAGTTTATTTGAAGACTTTGATGATAGTCTAATTCGTCGATCGGCGAAACTATTCAAGCAATGTTTGGATAATCCAGATGGTCTGGGATATGATCGTAGAGGAACACATCAGATCATCTCTAGATTAGTCTATGCAAGTGTTCATGATTATCGACCACTAAAGACTGCTCATCATGGAGAGTTTGAAGATGTACGAAGTGATGCTCGAAGTGCTACTAAAAAAGTAGTAAGAACTAAGAAACAAATTGATACAGCAGTGGATAAGAAAGTTGTCTCTCCAGTAGCGAAGAATCTTGAAGATTTAATCTTAGGATTAACATCTAATGATGTTCAGAATGAGAAAGAGAAGAGAGACATTCGTGAGAATATTAGTAAAGGTAGATATACAGCTAAGTTCTTAATTAAGAAATATCTGAATCACCTAGCAACGAAAGCTGTTATAATGGTTATAGCTGGTCCAGGTATTGGGTTATTGATTAATGTCATTATTACATACTTAGATATTCGACGAACCAAAGCTGTTTCAGATAAGGAACGTCGTAGGATGAGTGCAGATTTTGATGATGCTTTAGAGATATTGGATATGAAGATTAACTCAACTGATGATAGTAAGAAGAAGATAGCTTTAGTTAAGATGAGACAGAAGTTAAGTCGTAGTCAATCTAAGATTAAGTTTAATGATGATTCTGTATCAAAGAAAGGAGACTAGACTAATGGAAGAATATGAAGACTTTACAGATGATGATGTTGATTTAGAAGAAACAATTACAGTTGACGATGATGATATGGATATCATTGAAATGGAAGCTGAAGATGATGACAAGGAGAAAGATGAGGAAGATGACGACGACAGTAAAGGTGATGATGCTGATTCCACTCCTGCTGAAGAGGACGATAGTTCAGAGTCTGATAGCAGTGAAAGTGATCCTGCTGATGATGATAAAGATGATGATAATACTAGTACTGATGATGAAGAACCCGAAGAAGATAAGGGTGATGATGGTACATCTGGAGATGAAGATAATCCTGAAGGGGATAAGTCTTCTGAAGAACCTGATGAAAGTTCATCCAGTGACGAATCAACAGATTCTGATAGTGATACTGACAACTCTGAAGAAGGTGAACCTTCATCTGATGAAGCTGAAGAAGAACCTGCTCCTACAAAGAGAAAAACATTAGGTCGTTTAGATGAGTTACAATTTAATTTAAATGAGTTATTATCAACTATCAACTTTAAGCTACCAGCGTTTGAGGGTAATAAGAAGCATACCGATCTAATTGGGTTTAGGGATCATCTAGAATCGTTAGATGTTGTATGTGATGAGTTGTATAAAAAATGGAACAAATTAGATCCAAAAACATTGGATGCAAAGCTCTTGACAATATCAAAGTATTGTGAAGAAGTTACAATAGAACTTAGTGATCTTATAGAGTAGGATCACATTAGTGTGAGTGTTGGTGGTTCTACTATTAACACTTATAAAATTATATAAGGAGACATAAATATGGCTACTATAAATAGAGTTCGTTCTGTCAGAGATACAAATACAGATAAGAACGTATCCCCTATTGTGGGTAAAATTTTAGAAAATGCAAAGTCGTTTGGAGTATCTACTGGTCATAACCAGATAAATACACAGAATGGATTTGGTAATAGATTCTTAGAAGGTGCTGCGGATGCAGATCTTGAGGATTATATTGATTCATTGTTAGGTGCTTATGATGAGCTTGAAGGCGTTGAGATTAGAGAAGATATAATGGCTGCTGCTAAGCAAACTATGAAGACTACTCTTGTTGGTTATCATCACATGAGAGGTGGTGCTAAGTTAGCTCCGTTAACTCTACTTGGTTCTGATTCCGCTGATATGGAGGATTTTTCTGGTGGTGCAATAGGTTGGGGTAGTGTATCTAACTATGGACACGTAACTGGTCCTGTTATAGCTGCAACACTTCCAATATCATATGCTTCACAGACTCTTCCTACTTCTGCAATGAAAACACCAAAGACTACTTTCGAGATTGATATCGATACTGTTCACTATGCTGATGGTACAATAATGAGAGCTGAAGACCTTGGTTATTATAGTGATAGACTTGGTGCATTCGGTGAAAGTCCTGAAGCACAATTAAGTGTTGTTGCAAGTGTTAATGATACTTACACAGCTGAATTGGTTACTGGTGTTGTTGGTATTAAAGTAGGAGTTGCTGGTGCAAACCTAGTTGCTGCTACTGGTGCAGTTGTTGATAGTAATGGTGTTAGAAAGTTATATGACCATGCTACACTTAAGATTGTTGGTATTTGTATAGCTGATGAGGATGGTGATAATGCTGAGATATTACCTTGTGATATTAAACCAATGGTTGCTGACGCAGATACTAGACAACAAGTATTTATGGGAAGTGTGACTAAAGATGGTCGTACATTCAATATTACTGTAAGTGTTGTTGATATCGATAGTGGTGATCTTGTGATCATGAGTTCTATTGGTGGACCTAGTGGTAAAGTTATAACTGGTATTGTTCCGAAGTTTTCACTAAGAAACAACCAAACAGCTGAGCTATCTACTAGACAAAGATATCACAGAGAAAGAGAGCAGTTACTAATTAGATCAGCTCCACTAATCCATATCCCATTTGAGCCACAGGCTAGTGAGGATATTAATGCATTAGCTGGTGTAGATGATGTTGGTACTCAAATAGAGAAAGCTAGAGTTTTAATTAACCAAGCTTTAGAAACTAGAACAATTAAGTTTGTTGCACAAGTTGTAACAAGTGGTGTTGGTGCTGGTCTATTATCACACGCTAAAGGCGATAATGGTGTTAAAGACTTTGTATTTACAGGTTCTGTAGATCTTAAGCCATCTTCTAACTTACAAAATACTGAATCTCTTGCTGAATATGCTGAGATGAAGTTTGCTTCTTACATTAGAGAGCTAATTGTTAAGTCACAGATGACTACTAGAGATAGAGATGTTACTTGGTACTTTAACGGATGGAGATATAAGAAGAGGTCTTTTAAAT
>JAOZMR010000189.1 GCA_029934215.1 Pontiellaceae bacterium
CCGCCATAGCTCCCGCCGCCGCCGTCGTCGGCCGAGTTTTCCGATAGCGTGCAGTGGTTCAGCGTGTCCAGAAAGCTCCCTCCGCCGTAGTCGGCCGAATTGCCCGTCAGCGTGCAGTTGTTCAGCGTGCCGTAAATGCTCCCCCCACCGTAGTCAGCCGAATTTCCCAACAGCGTGCAGTTGTTCAGCACGCAGACATAGCTCCCGCCGCCGCCGTCGTCGGCCGAGTTTTCCGATAGCGTGCAGTTGCTGATCACACCAGTTCCGCCGAAGGCATTGATCCCTCCGCCGGATCGATCATAAAAATCGTCGCCCGAGTCCATGGTGTGGCCGTTGGTGATGGTGAAGCCGGAGAGCGTTCCGGCGGACATGTAGACGCCGCGCACGGCATCGGAGCCGTTGCCGCCGCCGGTGGCTTCCGCCCCGACAATCGATGTGTTCTCGGGGCCGTTGACCGACTGTACGGCAAGATCTTTTGTGATGACCAAGCGATTGAGGCAGGCGTAGCCCGGAGTGACGGTGGTTCCGGTATTATAGATCCCGTTGGTTACTAGCACGGTATCCTGAGCGACCGCCGTATCGACCGCATCCTGAATATTGGTTGCGGCTGTTGCCCACGAGGTGTAGGGCCAGACATTGCCGCCATCCAGCGACACATAGTGCGTTGGGGAGTTCCCATTGTGTGTTGTGTTCCGCGCAATAATGACGCTGTCGCTGTTGGCAAACCCCTGAGCATTGGTTCCAGTGACCGTAATCAAATTATCGCCAAAATCCAGACCTACCGCACTAATCGTCCAGTTGGTGGTGGCAGGGGATGCTCCGGTTGCACCGCTGGCGACATTGATCCAAACCAGAGTACCAACGACTTGTTCGGAACAAGTCCCCGAAAGCGCAATCGCAGAAACTTCACTCGATACGGTCTGCTCCAGCGTTAGTATAGCGACATGAACTGGAGCCTGATGTTCATAGGCACCGATATCGACCGCAGTACTGATGATGCGGTGGTTGCCTTCGAGATCGGTTGTTCCAACCACTAACGTATTATCGCCCTCATTCACGCAGGGTGAATTGGCCTGTAGACGATAGTTCCCGCTGGTGGCATCCACAAAGAGTGGATCATTGGTCCAGCAGGTGTTGCCGTATTCATTTCCGTCGGTGGGTGTGTTTCCGTAGATGATGCAGTTGTTCCGCGTGCCTCCATAGCTCCCGCCGCTACTGTAACTCGCCGAGTTCCCCGTCAGCGTGCAGTTGTTCAGCGTGCCTCCATAGCTCCCGCCGCCGCTGCCCGGGGTGGCCGAATTATCCGATAGCGCACAGTTGTTCAGCGTGCTTTCATAGCTCCCGCCGCCGTATTGGGCCGAATTATCCGATAGCGTACAGTTGTTCAGCGTGCCTCTATATATCCCACCGCCGGCACCGTCAGCCGAATTGTCCGACAGCATGCAGTTGTTTAGCGTGCCGAAAGCGCTCCCGCCACCGGAACCGTCGGATGAATTGCCCGACAGCGTACAGTTGCTGATCACGCCAATTCCTTCGAAGGCATTGATTCCGCCGCCGCACTGATCATATTCCCATAGCCCCGAGGTCATGGTGTGGCCGTTGGTGATGGTGAAGCCGGAGAGCGTTCCGGCGGACATGTAGACGCCGCGCACAGCATCCGATCCATTTCCGCCGCCGGTTGCTTCCGAACCTTGAATAAACGTCACCTCCGCACCGTTGACAGAGCGCAGAATAATATCTTTTGTGATGACCACGCGATTATCACAAGAATATCCAGGCGTTCCCCCTCCTCCAACATCATACACCCCGTTCGTCACCCAAACGGTTGCCCCTACTAACATCTGCGCATCCACTCCCGCCTGAAGGGTTTGCTTCGCATTTTCCCAGCTTTTCCCATCCTGAGAATCATCCCCAGTGGAAGCAGAAACATAGATGAAAGCATCCACTACAGAAGAAACCGTCACCTCTTGAGTAACCGAAATGCCGCTTGGGTAATCATCGTTATACGCCGTTAAAACAACCGAATAGTCGCCCGGACTCGACCAGGCATGATGCACGTCAAACACCTGGTTCGGCAGTGACGCACCGTCTCCAAAATCCCAACGATTGGACGCAACTTCTCCAACGATATTCGCAAAAAATGAAAGTGGATGACCAACCAACGCATTGGATTCGCTTGCAGAAATAGAAACCTGCAACGCACCGGTTAAAGGAGAGCATGGTTCATCGCAACCCATCGAGGGGGGAGATTGCCAAACATCGCCATCGATATCAGTTCCCGAAGAATACGAAGACGATCCGGCACCCACGCACGGAGAATTGAATGCAACATGAGAAGAACTCACCAGTCCTGGATCGTTCGTGATATTCCCCGTCCCGCTCGGCATGGGGAATGTACATGAATAGGAAAAGGTTCCACCGCTCCAGTTCGGGGCATCGTTTTCCGCCGTATTGTGATAGACAATACAGTTGTTCAGTGTGCCGTAAGAACTCCCGCCGCCGTAATCCGCCGAGTTCCCCGTCAGCGTGCAGTTGTTCAGCGTGCCGTCATAACTTCCGCCGCCGAAACGCGCCGAGTTCCCCGTCAGCGTGCAGTTATTCAGCGTGCCGGAAGAACTCCCGCCGCCGGTAGAATTCGCCGAGTTCCCCGTCAGCGTGCAGTTGTTCAGCGTGCCGGAACGACTCCCGCCGCCGGAACTCGCCGAGTTCCCCGTCAGCGTGCAGTTGCTGATGACCCCACCTCCCTGCATATTCACGCCGCCACCGTAGCTATCGTAATAAGAATCCCCCGATGTTTGAGTGTGCCCATTGGTAACGGTGAAGCCTGAAAGGAGTCCGGCGGACATGTAGACGCCGCGCACGGCATCGGAGCCGTTGCCGCCGCCGGTTGCTTCCGAACCTTGAATAAACGTCACCTCCGCACCGTTGACAGAGCGCAGAATAATATCATTTGTGATGACCACGCGGTTTTCGCAGGAATATCCCGGCGTGACCGCTCCGCCCGTGTCATATACGCCATTGGTGACCCAAACGGTATCGCCGTCACTCGCCAAATCGACGGCGGCTTGAATGGTCTGCTTTGCCGTACTCCAGCTCTGTGCATTTCCTGAATCGTCTGGACAAGACGCATCCACATAAAACGTTGCCGCCTGCGAAATCCCCGCAGACAACCCCAGTACCATCATCATTCTCAGCATTTTCTTTATCATCGGTTCTCCTTTTGTTGTGCTGCGCGTTTAACGCACTAAAATGTTACAACAATTCGCAAACAGTACCAGAGTATCAACTTGAGTCACCACCTTTTTTTTGAAAAAGTTTCAGACATGAGGGAAACGTCTCCGCAGAAAAAGGTGTCAGTGCACGAATCCATTAAAAAGCAAAAGAGAGTCCAGCTCCGAGACAGGCACCCGTCCTGCAAACTAACAATAAATTAAAAGTCAAAACAATGCTTTCGTTGTACAGTAAAAGCTGGAGCGGGGAAACATTTTCGAGCACCCTTTAGTTACACCAGAATGTTCGAACATGCGGAGTTCCAATGGTTGGAAAATCAACGGGGGGAGGAAGTGCTTCGACCGTTCGAAAAAGCGGCTGAAGAGTCGGAAAATTAAAACCGTCATCGCCGCCCCGATGATTATTTGCAAACCAGCCCTCATACAAAACGCCCATTTCAGGAATTTGCCTCGCAAGTTGAATGACGCCACTTCAAACAAAAATGTCCACCCCTTGGAAAATCCCCTCTAGGGAGGTGTGCCCGATCCTGTCCGCCGTAGCCTTTGGCGAAGGAGGAAGGGCGGGGTGGGTTCTTCCAGAGGTTGGAAAGAGAAGTCCCCACGGATGGTAAAACGTCCCACGGATGAACCGCCCTCTACTTGAGCCTATTCTGATCCTGATCCGTGGGACGTTTTACCATCCGTGGGGTCCTGGTTTCTGCGCATGTGAAGTGGCCAGAACTCCCTCTCCGAAGTTCCTCTCTATTCCTCTAACGAAGTGGTTGTGATAAATTCTTCGCGGCAGAAAAAGCCTCCATCCCCTCCAACCTCCATTAATATTTTCCACAACCGCTGCGCTAGAGATGGGGCATTTCCGATTGTTGATTTCCGATTTTCCAACCCTTGGAACTCGGTCATCGAAAATGCCTCTCACTTCGACATTCGAATTTCCTTGTTCGATATTCCCTTCCCTATCTTCTCTGACCCCCTCCGAAGTTCCTCTAGCGATAGCGGGTGGTAAAAAATGCGAAGAATCTGTGCGCGGAATCTGTGCGGAACGATTTTTCACCACCCGCTATCGCTAGAGGAACTTCGGAGGAAGTCAGAGAAAATGGATTGAACTGGCTTCATTCAACTTGCGAGACAAAACTCGAATATTGGCGTTTTGTATGAGGGCTCGTTCGCAGATCCGACCCAATTTCCCGAAGAAGCTTCTTGAACGGCAACGCCTCGTTATAACCCGTCACCAAAAGCCAATCGCCGAATCGATCAATCGAAAACTCTCCGACCTCATCACGATGCACCAATCGGTACGCATTCGTTACAGCATCCAATCCCGCACGTCTATCTATGGCTTTTCCAAACATTGGAAAAAATGTTTCCAACCTTTGGAAGTAGGGGTTGGTGCTCTGTTTAAATGGATCGTGGGTTGTGTGTTTCGGAAAACGATTTGACAAAATGTCATACATCTTGTCAAATCGTTTTCTAAAAGGAGGTCTGGTTTGAAATTTGCATCTGTTTTGGAAATGCACGAAATGGCGATGAAGGATGCGTTGAGCTATCCACACGCTCGGTCGCTTTTGCGCGATATTCAGAAGGAAGAGGGGCGGCATTTTGTCGGGGTCGTTGGTCCGCGAGGTGTGGGTAAAACTGTTCTTCTTAAACAGTTGGCGCTGAATGACCCTTCGTCGTTTTATCTAACTCTGGATGCGTTGGATCGTGATGCGGATGTGTTTGGGTTGCTTAAAAAATTGAATCAGGATTATGGCTATAATCGGTTTTTTTTGGATGAGGTTCATTTTCATCCACGAATCGCTGAGATCCTCAAAAACGTGTATGACTTTTTGAATGTTCATGTGTGGTTCACCAGCTCGGTTGCATTGGCGTTGAATCAATCTGCTCACGATCTGTCGCGACGGACGGTTTTGCGCTTTTTGCATCCATTCTCTTTCCGCGAATATCTGTTTTTTAAACATCAACTTCATTTGGAATCCCTTTCTGTTGAGGAGATTTTTGCGAAAGAATGGAGTCCGGATCATATGCGTTGCGGTGTCTATTTTGATGATTATTTGCAAGGGGCGTTGATGCCGTTTGCATTGAATGAGCCAGAACCTCTTGAGATTCTCAAAAACATTCTTCAGACGATTATTCATAAGGATATTCCCGCCGTCTCAAAATTGTTTACGGGGGAGCTGGATCTGATTTCTAAGATGGTTGAGTTTGTGGGTCTTTCGGGAGTGGATGGGATCAATTATACGTCGTTGTCCAAAAACATCGGAATCACGAAGTACAAGGCGGAGCAGTATTTGGGACTGTTGGAAAAGGCTTTTGTTTTGCAGCGTGTTTTCCCGAAGGGGACGAATGTTTTGCAGGAGCCCAAGGTCCTTTTGTCTGTTCCGTATCGCTTGCTTTATCGAGACATCAAGGACTGTATCGGTGGACTTCGGGAGGATTTCTT
>JAOZMR010000190.1 GCA_029934215.1 Pontiellaceae bacterium
ACGCTGGGTTTTACGGAATCAAGAAAAAGGGCGGATCAAAATGGGCGGGATTCGCCTGTTTTGTGGGCGGAATTGTTGGGGCGATGCTGGGTTCTGCGATTGTTCCAATCATTGGAACATTGCTGGGGTTGTTGGCTGGGTCATTTCTTGGAGTGTTCGTTTTTGAATGGCTCCGAATTCGGGATCATAACGACGCCGCAAACATAGCCTGGGGCGCATTTTTTGCGCGGTTGGGGATCATCTTTTTGAAGCTCACCCTCACGGTCGTCATGAGTATCTGGCTTTTGAAGTAGATTTGGAGTGCGGTGATAAAGGTATTCCGTATCGCCACTTTTGATCCTGACTAGAGACAAACCCGAGAATGGGAGAAGATCTTTTGACAAGATAACCGGATCGACAGGATGAGAATTTTAGCCCTTGGCGGACAGCTCTACTCCATAAACCAAGCACAAACCCTCTATCACTTGCTCCCGACTGAGTCGCCCCAGCTTCAATCCTTTAAAATCGATCTGCACCGACTCTACTCCTCGAATGAAGGCCAAAACATCATCGCGCACAATAGACGGAACGTCCGCCAGAGGAGTCATCGAAAGGATCGTAAACAGCCGAAAGACATCGTTGAGGTGTTTCTTGATTTTCCGCCGATCAACTCCTTCTCCTGCGGTCTTTCGTTCTGACAAATCCAACCACGCCTTCATCTTTAAAGGAACCAAATGCGCCACCCCTGTAATGCGAACCCCGTTAATCTCCTCTACGCCTGCAACGATCCAACGGTAATATTCATCATTAAGAAGAATCGCAGAGAGACTCGACAAGTCGTCGCCTGTTGGAATCGGGGTCAACGCACATCCTTCTGGGATGCTCATGGTCGTTGGCTTTCGGGAGAACAGCTCGATTTCTTTTGGAAAATCATTAACCCCCGGATTTCGAAAACGAAAGAACTCCTTCTCTCCATTTCCACGCTCACGCGACTGATAGCCTCCGTCCTGAATAAACGCCCAAAAAGCAGCGACAAACTCATCCGTCAACGCCTCGGCGCACAACACAATATCTAAATCTTGAGTGGCTCGAAACGTCCGCCCGACATCCTCCATAGCCAAGACACACGCCGCCCCGCCAATCAACACATACTGCCCGCGATAGGCCGAGAAATATTCTCCAAACAACTCCATGCCCTTCACCATTGCACCGTCTCCAACAATTCATCCAAAGCCATTTCAATACGCGCATCTTTTTCATCCACTATAGAAAGATAAACCGACAGAGGATCTGCCACGCCATTTTGAGCGAACAAGCTAGGGGAGTACGCCCAGACTTCCACATCGACCCCTCCTTCCTCAGGTCTCTTTAGCTCCTGAGCATCATTCTTATCCGCCACAACCTTCCACTGCGACACCCCCGCGCAAACCACTCGGCGACTCGGCTCACCCATTCGCGTGTAACAAGCAAGCGCACTCTCTCCCGCAGTCAACAACCCCTTCACATCCAGATCATCCCCAGCAAAATAGCGACGTTTACGCACGGGGCTTTTTAGAAACGGACGCATCTGATTCCATAGCTCTTTTCCGCAAACATCCTCCGCAATCTCCCCGTCTTCGAACACAACTCGAAGCTCTCGGAACGCCCGGGTCATAGACATCTTTGCGTACCCCAACTCCTCCGCCCACTTCGTCAACGTCACCTCACCCTCGAACAGCGGGCGATGCTGATAAATCGCGTGAAACACCACCGCTTGAGCGGCAGGGGAAAGCATCTTCACCGAAGGTCGTTCAGCCAAAAACCGCTCTCGCAAATCCACCGCCAACATCGGCAAATAAAGTTGATTTCCCGGAACCATAAAAGGAACCCGAAACTGCAACAAACGATTGCGATTATAAGCCGTCATCTGACGACGAACATAAATCACATCGCCCGCCCATCGTTTGGAAACCTGCTCCATATGCTTCCGAACAACAGCAGGAGAAGACTCCTCTTTTTGCAGATCTACTAGCAAAAGATAGCTTCGCTCTTGAACGAGCAACTCATAAAAATCATACGCATCCCGCAGAAAGAAAGGCAACGCATTCTGACCCACCCAACGAGCAGAATCCCCCTTGATTCCCAGCGTCTGAAAGAGATATTTTTTAACATTTTCCAACAAGCACATAAAGCACCCCCTTAACTATTTCTACGCAAAGTAACCCTTTAAGCGTTACTTTGCAATAAAAACGTTACTCGCGTTTCAAATCCTCGGATCGGTCGTTTGTCACTTGGTAGACATCGATATCTCAATGCGAAATCTATCGCTCTCCCCCTAATGGGTGGGAGGTTAAGCGTAATCCCCTTTATTTGCAGTGTCGAAGCAGTAAAACACTACTATCAAAACATAGCTCGATTAAGATTAAAGAGCAAAATGCAGGAACGCAAAGGCACGCAGGGGCTGGTTTTTGATCACGCGGGAGCATCTTGCTCCCGATTTTGGGAGCTGGAAGCTCCCTCCACTTTCATCATAGTGGTGGGAGCATCTTGCTCCCGATTTAGGGAGCTGGAAGCTCCCGCCACTTTCACCATAGTGGTGGGAGCATCTTGCTCCCGATTTTGGGAGCTGGAAGCTCCCGCTACTTTCATCATAGTGGCGGGAGCATCTTGCTCCCGATTTTGGGAGATGGAAGCTCCCGCCACTTTCACCATAGTGGTGGGAGCATCTTGCTCCCGATTTTTGGAGCTGGAAGCTCCCATATCCCAATAAAAAATGGCGCCGAAAAATTGGTTTCATTTGACTCAAACGTTTTGCCTGCGTAATCTCTTTTCCCTATGTATGGATTTTGAAAAATGAAGTGCTGGTTTCGGGTTTTCGGACTGGTGGGTTTGATATAGGTTCTGCAACTTGTGCAGAAACGAAAGGATCAAGAAATGATATCTGGTTTTATGAGGGTTGTGTTGTGTGCGGGTTTGGTTGGGTTTTCGGCTGGGGCGGATGCGGCGGCTCGGACGCAGGATGTTCAAAACGCGGTGGTGAACGGAGAACCCATAAAGAGCCCACAGCACATGATCGAGGCGGGCGAGGGCGACGCCTTTATCGTTTTTGAATCTTCCAATGGTCGGAAGATTGTATTGGATCGCAACGCCGTAAAAAAAATCCGGCGCAAGAATACTCAAAGCATGTCAGGTGACAACCGACCGCTCCACCAACCTTCTCAGTTTTGTCGAGGAGTAAATTTTCTGGGACTGTGATGCGGGACTTTATATGGTGGGCGACGATACTTAATAATCAGAAAACAAATAAAGGAGATAGAGATGAACGTAGATGAATTCAAGGGTATATTAGAAAGCACAATTGATGCGAAGTTTGCAGAAATTATGAACACAAAGGGTTCAAAAGAGAGCTATTTAAATTATGTGGATAGTGCAACCTTAACAACCGCTGTCCGTAATATCTTCAAGGCAAAGCTAAGAATAACGCCCCCTCAGGTTGAAGCTGCTTGTAAGATGAGCGAGGCCGTGCTTGCCCCGTCAGCAAAGGAACGAGAAAATTTGATCAAAGCGGCTGTCGGTTTTGGTGGAGGTGCTGCTGGTATTGCAATGATAGTTGGTGGCATTGGTGCTGTACTTGGATGGGGTGCAGGTGTTGTCGCCGCTGTTACAGCATTTTTTATGGGAAGCACAATTGCGGGACCAGTTGGTTGGATTACTACGGGTATTGCTGTTGCCGCAGTGGCGGGTTATTTCGCATTAACAGGAACCCCTCAGAAAGATACGGAGCGCTTCGTTAAGGTGCTGAAAAGCTCGCTTTTTCAGGCTGTTGACGCTGTGTGGCATCAGTATGAAGAAGCACTTTCTGGGGAATAGTTTTTATGTATGTTCCAGCGATTATAGCTCCTGCTCAGTTCGCCTATATGGCATTGCCAAGTAGAGGACTTCGCGAGTTTGTTGACAGCTCTTTTTCCTATTTTGCTAAGTTTCCTTTGGCTGATGGGTTGGCAAGTGGGTGGGGGCATCGTTATAGGGCGGGGCACGATCTTTTTTTAGATGTTCCCGCTACGACTGTAAAACACGGGCTGTTTAATGGTTATAAACATGCTGGTCATATATTGCTTACTGATTTCCCAACAAAGACTGGTATTCCAATACCAGGTTTTTCCCAGTCAGGGATTGGGCGATGGCTGGAAGCAGCGGGTATTTCGCGAGGTTGGTTGAGTGTGAATGTTTGTGATGTAGGGGTTGGCGTTTGTGCTGTTTCTGAGGGGTCTTCAGATCTTATGCGAGCCTTTGATGGGTCCTTGCAAATGGACGTGCCTGTGTTTTTTGACACGTTTGTTGAGGGGAGTCTTGAGGTTGCCCTTGCGGTTCATACAAAAAACCCAATACTTCTTTTTGGTGGAATTGAGAATATTTTAGCAGGTGTTATTTCAGTATGGGATACAGTTTCAGTATATGTTGATCCATTTGTGTTTTTTGGTTCTTCTCTTTCCTCCGCCTTTGCGGGGTTCCTTACAGGATCTTACATCGCACAACAATCGGTTCCTGATGCTATTAAGTCGGCCATTCGAAGCGGAACCGTCGGTGCTTTGTTTTCTGTTTCGCCAGCTTTTGGTTTTGCGGCAATCAGTGGGCTTCTTGCGCAAACGGCAGGCAAGGCTCTAGCACAAAATCATCGGCGAGATCAGGAACTCATGCTTGCCATTAACAAGGAAAGCATTCGTTTGTTTGTAGAGGAGGTCACACGGGATAATCCGAGATTTGAAAATATTTTAAAATTAACAGGAGGAAAGTTGGCTTCACTAGAGGCAGTCCGGTTCCCTGATGCGAATTCTAGAAGTTTTAATGCGACATACGGATGCCTTTGCGGCGATGCCCCGTGCCTTATATCAAGCTATGAAATATTTACTTCAAAGGCCCCGTCTTTTTCTGCGGATGTCCCATGTTTTTCGCACAACCAAGAAAGAAGTGGTTCGGCGTAAATATAAAAGAGTAGGTTGATGGGCGTAAAAATGAGTCTTGGTAAGTGTAGAAGGAGAAAGGGTGGGTAGTTACTATGGATGTTAAAATTGACCTTTCGAAAGACTGGCTTGAGTATCTTCGGTTCAAAATTTCAGAAGCAGGCTATCCTGTTGATGAAAACGAGTCTTTGGAGAGGGTTTCCTATAAGTTCTTCAACATTGATAGGCGCAGAATTATTCCACTTCCAAGAACGGTGTATGAATCCAAAAATATTTCTTGTGAGGCCGAACATCAGGCTGGTTATAATGCCTTGAAACAAAAGCTGGTTAATGGTGAGGATGTTACACCGCACCTCAGCAAAACAATCCTCAGTGAGGATTATGAAGACGGCATGTTAAATGACTGGGGGATTCATCACTTTCATTTAGGAGAGGTTGTTGAAGATGGATTTGTTGAGCGTACTGGCCCTTTGTTGTTTGTCCGTGTTGTTGAATCAGAGGTCTACTGTATTTCAATATTGGCGCATGGTGCCTGGACTGAGCAGGGGTTGATTAAAACGCTCCATGATGAATGGCCAGAATCAATTGACGATTACCTTCTCAAGGGGATTCTCGACTTATCTTTCCACCCAACCAATGAAGACGTGGTGTCAGCGGTCGGTTAAAATGTACCACTCCTGGTCGATTCAAAATGTACCACTCT
>JAOZMR010000191.1 GCA_029934215.1 Pontiellaceae bacterium
TGGGACGTTTTACCATCCGCGGGCCCCTAGTTTCTGCGCATGTGAAGTGGCATCACTCAACTTGCGAGGTAAAAGCTAAAATCAGGCGTTTTGTATGATGGCTGGAGGAGAGGTTCCGTTTTTCAACGCTATTTTATACAAAAAGCCCCAGCGGTTTCGCCGGGGCTTTTTTGTCGTCGAATCGCGAACAAAGAATCAAATAAAGAAGGACTCCTGCCTTCGAAACTTGCGATTCACTGTTCGCTATTCTGCGGCTCACGCACGCACTCGCTAGTTGCGGTCGAGGGCGTTGAGGTCCGCGAACGCCTGCTTAACGCGGGCGGTCATGCTTTCCTGACCTTTACGCAACCAAACGCGTGGGTCATAGAACTTCTTGTTCGGTTTGTCGGCTCCGTCAGGATTGCCGAGCTGCGCCTGTAGGTAGTTTTCGTTTTCTTTGTAGAAGTTCAGGACGCCTTCCCACGCTGCCCACTGAGTATCGGTATCGATGTTCATTTTGATGACGCCGTAGCCGATGGATTCCTTGATCTCTTCAGGAGAAGAACCGGAGCCTCCGTGGAATACGAAATTGAGCGGTTGATCGGTGTCGGTGCCAAACTTCTCTGCAACATATTTTTGTGAGTCGCGGAGGATGGTTGGAGTGAGCTTGACGTTTCCTGGCTTGTAAACACCGTGTACGTTTCCGAAGGAAGCGGCGATGGTGAAACGCGGGCTGATTTTCATCAGGGTTTCATAGGCATAAGCTACGTCTTCTGGCTGGGTGTAGAGCTTGGATTCGTCCATGTCTGTGTTATCTACGCCGTCTTCTTCGCCACCCGTGCAACCGAGTTCAATTTCGAGGGTCATGTCGATTTTCGCCATGCGTTCGAGATATTTCGCGCAGGTTTCAACGTTCTCTTCCAGGGTCTCTTCGGAGAGGTCGAGCATGTGCGAGCTGAAGAGCGGCTTGCCGGTTGCTTCAAAACTGGCTTCGCTGGCCTCAATGAGCGCATCGATCCACGGAAGAAGTTTTTTTGCGGCGTGGTCGGTGTGGAGGATCACGGGTACACCATAGGCTTCTGCCATAGTGTGTACGTGATTGGCGCCAGAAATGGCTCCAAGAACGGCGCCGTTCTCCTTGCATCCTTTTCCAGCAGTGAACGATGCGCCGCCGTTAGAGAACTGAATAATGACCGGCGAGTTCGCCGTTGCCGCCGCTTCGAGCACGCCGTTGATTGAATCCGAACCGACCACGTTTACGGCAGGTAGGGCGAACTGATTCTCTTTGGCAATTTTGAAAATCGCCTGTACATCGTCGCCTGTAACGACGCCTGGTTTTACTGCGTCAAATATTTTGCTTCCCATAATGTGACTCCTTTTTTATATTTGTTTTCGTTTGGAATGGAAATAAGTCCAGAAAATCTATTAGATAAAGCTGTTTTTTCAAGCTCTTTCGGAAAGGAAAGCAAATGACACCGTTGGCTATTACTACATGGATACTGGGGACCCTCGCTGTTGGCGTTGGGCTTTTTTCTGCCTGCTCACCCGAATGGGTGCGTCACAGTCTGCGCGATTTCCCGCGCAGTACTTGGCCGGGGCGCATTTTACTCGCTGTGGATATGGTCTGGGCTGCATACGCAGTAACAACCCTACACCTCGGCGGATTCGATGCATTTAAGGTGTACCTCTACTGGCTCGCTCCGATCTGCATCGTTTTGGGTTGCCGCTATCTCGACGAACTTCTTTCCGTCAGAACCCTCGGCGGTCTCCTCCTTCTTGCGGCTTGTCCAATCCTTAACGCGGCGAGATGGAACCCCTCGCAATGGCGGCTAATCATCACCGTATTGGCCTATCTATGGATAATCCTCGGTCTTGTGTTTGTTCTCGAACCGTGGTGGTTCCGCCGTTTGACGACTCCTTTATTAAAAAGCGATCGGCTTATTCGAGTCTTAGGGCTGTTCAAAGCCGCAATCGGCTTCGGTCTCGTTGCTTTGGCAGCTTGGGTCTATTGATGAATACAAAAAAACTAAACCTTCTTTCTGAGCGATTCAACAACTACGTCGACAGCTTTCGCATCGACGGCGCCCTCCATCCGATGCACCAGCTCAAACTCGAACACAGCATACGGGTTTCTATCGATGCCCGTGAAATCGCTGCAGGCATGAACTGGACAGAAGAAGAGGTGAACCTTGCCGAGGCGGTAGGGCTCTTCCACGACACCGCTCGCTTCCCACAGTTCGAAAAATATAAAACCTTCTCCGATGCCGACTCGATCGACCACGGCGACCTAGGTTTCCAAACCCTGGAAAAAGAGGGATTGCTCGACGGATTGGAAGCCGAATCTCGCGACCTGATACTGCATTCCGTGCAATATCACAACAAAAAACATTTACAGCCAGGACTCACCGAGCGCAAAGAAAAGCACCTCCGTCTCATCCGCGATGCCGACCGACTCGACATTTTTTTCATCTGTTGGCACGCCATTCACACGGGGGAAATTCACGACAACCCAGAGATCTCTATGGGGATCGACTTTAATGGTTCCCCGACCGACACCGTGCTCGATCAATTTGAACGCGGCGAAGCGATTGACTACCGCACACTAAACAGCATGGCAGACCGCTTCATCCTTCTATTAAGCTGGATTCACGATCTAAGTTACAATTCCACGAAACGGATCGTCCACGAACGAGGTATTCTTCAGAGCTTCATTAAGGTTTTGCCCGTAAAAACAGATCGACTCATCAACTGTTTCAAAATCACCGATACATTTCTTGCCTCTGCAGATCAATGAAACACCTGGAGATTTTCATTCGGCAATGCCCTCAAGTTCCACTTCGATTTTATAAAACCCTTTGGTTTCTGCGTTGTAGGTTTCGTTAGTAAAGACACTACTTGTCCATGGGACGTTGTTGCTCAAGAGAATGAATCCGTTGAGTAGATTGCTGCTCCAGTAGACGCTGTAGACGCGACCGGAGGCGCTGTTCCATCGAAGAACGGATTTGGAGGTTAGAGACCTGAGTTCAGAGATCCGGAAACTGGAGGCTGCGTTGGTCGGATTGAGTCCGGCGATGTACGCCTGTCGCACGGTATTCACTCCGTTCGATGCCATGGCTCCAGGAAGAATATGGGTGCCACCAAAGTGCTTCCTTTCCCAACTGTCAGGAACTCCGTCGGCATCAGCATCTACATCGGTCGAATCTGTCATGTCCGTCAGATGAACGCTGTCCACGAAGAGCGCGTTGGTTGTGTTCTCGCTGATTTCCAATGCTTGGAAACTTGCGGGTGCGCCGTAGAAGGGGAAGTTTCCAACCGTTGGAACTCCGTTGAGTTCCAAGTTCCAAAGCTTGGAAACATAATCGCAGGATATTTCGATTTTGTTCCAACCGTTGGAAACAGTGGCTCCGGAAATCTCGATCGGCGTTTCGTTGCTGTAGGCGACGAGGAGGTTGTTGGTGTTGACGTAGAAGACGGCGGAGGCTCCGCTAGCGATCGTTTCAGGTTCGATGCCGGGGACGGGTTGCGCCCAGAGGGTGATCCAGATGTTGGAAGGATTCCCGTCGAAGCTATGCGCGACGCTGGATTCGGAGAGGGAGAGTGCTTTCGCGCCGCTCTGGGTGGTTTCGGTCTGCACGGTTCCGGTTCCTGTCCATCCGTTTTGTCCGGCGATAGCGCCGTTGGTTCGAGCGTCGAAGGGTTCTTCCCATGGGAGGCTGTAGGCGGGATTGGTTTCGTCGTCGCTTTCGGTGGCGGTTAGGTTTTGATCGGTCATGCCGTCGGCGGAGCAACGGATGGTTGCGGTTCCGTCGGTGAAGTCAACATCTTGCGCCGCCGCCAGTACGGGGTACTGATAGGTTTCCCAGTTATTGGTGGTGAAGGTGAGCGTTTCTGACCCGCTTTGGACGGTGATGTCGGCATCGCCAGAAATATGGGCGACGGTGACGGTGACGGCGTTTGTCGGTGGGTCGCTGAGACGCACGCCGAAGGCGTTGGTGCTTCCCTCCGGCACGCTGATCGCGGAGGTTGAGAGTTCGAGTTGAGCGGGTTGCCCCGGATAGTCATCGCCCCGCATACTGTTTTCCACCGAGACTTTCCATGCATTTAATTCCACGTTCATTTGAGCTGCCATAGCGGGATACGTGGAGATTAGATTTGTTTTTTGCAAGGGGTCATGTTCGACATTGTACAGGGCATCCGCTTTGCCCTCGAGTAGGACTAATTTGTATTCATTATCGATCCATGCGGAGTCAATCGGATAGGGGAGGACTCGATCCTCCGGCTCCTCATAGATGAAGACTCGATCGACTCCCCCATTCAGATTCGAGTATGCCACGTCATCTCTGCCCAGTTCCCAGAATCCGATTGGGGAGGAGCGCTCCGTCATGGTTCCCTCCAGCAATGGCTTGATCGAGATTCCATCGAGCGGAAGAGTCGAGTTCGTTGGATCAATTCCTGCGATATCCAGAAGGGTGGGGAACAGGTCGATCAACCCGCAGGGAACGGAGCTGGCTCGGTTGGATTGAATCATCGCAGGCCATTCAATCACCGCAGGCACTTTTAGCCCCCTCTCGGAAATCCCTCCCTTTCCCGTTGAGAATGGAACATCCACTTTATCTTCCGGCGGAGCGCCCGTGCCTCCGTTATCACTGCAAAACAGAAGCATTGTATTGCTTCGAACCCCCAGCGCATCCAAGCCGTCGCGAAGAAGCCCCAGCGCGTGATCCGCTTCATGGATTTCTCCGTACAAATTTTCCGCCTCCTGAGAATAGTTCGTGTAGGGGATTCTATATTCGTCGAAAGGCTCTCGGGGAGCGTGAGGGGCGGCCATCCATACCATCGTGAAAAACGGTCGGTTCGAAGAAACGGCATCACTTATAAACTTCAGGGCTTCTTCCACCACAATATCAGAGCCAGCGCCGGTAAAGCTTTCTCTTGCCACTCCATTCCGAGTAAGCGATGGATCTACATCAAATTGATTCCATGCGGAGAGAGACTCTTCATATCCCCGGTGATTGGCACAATAAGGAGATTCTATCTCGACCGGCCCCAGATGCCATTTTCCGAAATGCCCCGTGGCATATCCATCTTGTTGAAGAAGTTCAGGAAAGGTCTGTTCGTTCAGATCCAGCACAAACGGAACCCAGATGGTTCCCGTTCGGGTGTGATGGCGTCCCGTCAGCAGAGAAGCTCGTGCAGGAGCGCATACGGGTTGTGCATAGAAACGATCCAGCCGCAGTCCGGAAGCTGCCATTTCATCGACCACGGGGGTCAGCACCCGGGGATGCCCATTGTAGCCCACCTGCCCCCACCCCTGATCGTCCGTCATCACAATCACGATATTGGGTTGGTTCGTCTCGCCCTGAGAAAGCGCAGGACAAGCCGCGACACCCATGAGTCCGACCGCAGATAAATCCATCCATCGTCCCTTATTCATTAGAATCATTTTTTTACATATACAGGCAAGGCTAGCAGTCTTTCACCCGAAAAACTAGAGAAATAGTTGTGTTTCGTTGCGCATGAAAGAGGCGGCGGACTACGCTTACCCCCAACATCAAACCACGACCCAGCGAATTTAAGGTGGAA
>JAOZMR010000192.1 GCA_029934215.1 Pontiellaceae bacterium
CGACATTCAAGTTGCGAGGCAAAACCCAGAAATCAGCGTTTTGTATGAGGGCTGGGATATAGACCGTCCCTTTATCCAAAAGCGGGGCGAACAGCTTATTCACTGCAAAAACCTTTCTCAACTGATCGCCGACCTCCAGCTTTTTTGATTTGTTCCTGTTTGACGAAGCGGCGGAAGGCTGTTTGGAGGCTATGTTGCGCAATACGAAAGCCAGTGTTCGATGATCTTGGTTGTGTCAAAGTGCTTGACATCTTCTTCGATCAGGCGGAATCCTTTCAAATTTTTCGGGCGATCAAGCGGATATTTTTTATATTGGTTTTAATTTTCCGTTTCACCCATCTATGGCTGTGCGCTGGGTTTCTCGAAAAGTGCTTCCACTTTTGCTTTGATTTGTAGCTTTCGGTCAATATCGTTGAAGGTGATTAGTAGCATCGCGCCGATGAGCAAAAAGGCGAAGCCTTGTATGAGTATGGCTTGCATTTTTGTATTCACTTTTCGCCGAGTTATGCCGTGCCACAGCGAGAAAACGATGTGTCCGCCGTCGAGCACTGGTATCGGAAGCAAGTTGAGGATGGCGAGGTTGATGTTGATGAAGCGAACGAAGCCGAGCGTGTTGACGAGCCCCATGCTGATGGCGAGCATGAACATCTCTAGAATCGCAATGGGTCCGCCGAGCCCTTTCGCTGCCTGCGGTGCTTCGGTTGGACTGGTGAGCGCTTTGAGAACTCGGACGATTGCGAGCGCGTCATATTTTAGCTGTTTAATTGGGTTTTTGTAGAGCATCCAGGGCATGCCGCTTCCGCCGCCGACCTGAACACCAACCATCATTTGCTCGTACTCTTCGTTGTATTCTGGCGCAACGGAACATTCTACTTTTTCGCCGTCGCGGTCGATTGTGAGAGTTGCAATTTCGCCGGGTTGCATTTCTTGAACCATTTCTGTGAAGTGCATCCAGTCAAGAATCTGTGTGGTATTGAAGGAGATTGCTTCGTCTCCTTTTTCAATTCCTGCCCGCTCTGCTGGACTTCCGTCTATTACGGACCCAAAGACACAAGGAACCGCAGGCGCAATGCCGTCAATGATGCGTGCGCCGCCGCCCATGTCGGAGACCGGAACGTATAGTTCTTTTTCGGCGCCGTCTTTGCGGACGTTCAGTATTGCAGAGTCGCCGCTTTGAAGCAGGGTTTCGACGGTCAATTCGTACCAATTGTTTACGGCATTTCCGTTGACGGAGGTGATCTCGTCACCTTGGCGCAGACCAGCGGCATATGCGGCGCTATTGGTTTCGATGGTGCCGATTAATGAGCGCACCTGCGTGCCTGCTTCGTCGCTTGGAAGCGACCAAACCGCGACCGCGAGCACGAGAGCGAAAAGGATGTTGCAAAAGGGACCCGCAAAGGAGACTGCGATTTTTTTCCACGGCGAAACGTCGGATATATCGTCCCGTTCTTCTGAGCCCTGAAGCCGATCCATTCCTTCTGGATCGAGCTGTGGAAGCGCGACGTAGCCGCCGAAGGGAATCCAGCTGATTTTATAAACGATGCCGTCCTTTTCCCAGCTCCAGATTGCGGGACCAAACCCGATGGAGAAGGCCTTCACCGCGAGTCCTAGTTTTCTGGCGACGATGAAATGACCGAATTCGTGAATGAATACGGTGAGCCCGAACAGAAAAAGGGCGAGAACAACGGAGTAGAAAACCGTCCAAATGGAGAGTAAAAGATCTGTCATAGTAGTCGTTATTGGTTATAGGTTCTTTGTTATTTACTCAAGAATTGGATGTAGATGTACATGAAAGGTGCTGTAAAGAGCAGGCTATCGATCATGTCGAGCATGCCACCCATGCCATGAGCAATTGCGCCGGAGTCTTTCGCGTTTACCGCTCGCTTAAATAGCGATTCCACTAAATCGCCCAGCGTTCCAATGATTGGAAGAACGAACCCAAGAATCAGCGCATGGTAGAGCGGAAATTTGTATGGACCCAGCATTCCGTCGTTGAGCCACCACCAGATTACACCGACCACGCAGGAGAACAAAAATCCGCCGAAAAGGCCTTCCCAGCTTTTATTTGGAGAGATCGCTGGCGCAAGGCGGCGTTTCCCAAAACGTGCGCCGATGAAGTATGCACCTGCATCGCCCCACTTGACGGCGAGTAGAAGGTAGAACGCTGTCCGAGTTGGAGCTTCAGCGCCTCCGTCCATATATAAACGGACAAAAAAGCTCCAAAACAAAGCAACGTAAACCAAGCCAAACATCGTACCTACCACATTGCGAACCGCAACCCGTGCGTCGGAATACAAGAAAATCCGAAAAAAGTTGATCAGGAAAACGAGAAACAACGCCCCCCAAAGCACGGAATCTGGCAGCTCATATTTCAATATCGCCCATGTTGCCGCAACAAATAGAAGCCCGCTTGTCACGCCCATCTTCTTTGATGCAGGAAGCTCGCCTTTTTCCATCAGCTCGTATACATCTCGCATCGCGATGCCGCATACCGCCATCAAAACAAGCAGCACCACGACATTCCCTGCCGGAATAAATAGCACAGCTGAACAAATGACAAATGCCAAGCTCAGCCCTAGAATCGTTCGTTTTTTATCCATAATAAGTCCTTTTCTAAATTCAAATACGCATAAGATTTTTTGTGGCGGCTTCGAGATCCACCTGCCGCAAGAGGCTTTCGCCAACAAGAACGGCAGAGAATCCGGCGGCATGAAGCGTGCGAATGTCGTTGACAGTACGAATTCCGCTTTCGCTGATCAGCGTGCAGTCCGGAGGCGCAAGTTTACAGAGTTTCAAGCTTGTAGCGATATCGGTTTCGAAGGTTTTTAAATTCCGGTTGTTGATGCCGATGCATTTTGCTTCCGCCGCAATTGCCCGTTTCATCTCTTCCTCGGTATGCACCTCAACCAGTGCCGTCATGCTAGATTTTTCTACGAGTTGAATCAATGACCGCAGCTCCGCATTGGTTAGTGCCGCGACAATGAGAAGCACAGCCGAGGCGCCGAGCGCGTCGGCGTGGAAAATCTGGCGAGGATCGATGACGAATTCTTTGTAGAGCATCGGTAGCGTGGTTGCCGCGTGAACCTCGCTCCACTGCTCTTCGCCGCCACCAAAGTATTCCTTATCCATAAGGCAAGAGACCGCTTGAGCTCCTGCCTTTTGATAGGCGCTGGCAATCTCTGATGGGTTAAAAGGAACACGAATCGTCCCGGCGGACGGCGACCGCCGTTTGACCTCGGCGATCAAGCCAATTGGCGCAGAGCGTATTGCGGCAATAAAATCAGGTTTTCCAGGGTTTGGAACGAACGCATCGCAGGAATCGCAGGCGGTTCCAACGTGTGGAAGATTTTCCACAACGCTTTCCAAGGTTTGGAAATAGCCGGTTTGTTCAATCTCCTGACGTTTATTCTCGATTATTTTCTCTAGCATCGTTTTCATTTTTGTTTTTGCCTCATCTTCAGGTACGCCTCAATAAATGGATCAATCTTCCCATCAATCACCGCCTGAACGTTGCCCCATTTTTCATCGGTTCGATGATCGTTCACCATTGTGTATGGTTGCATGACATATGAGCGGATCTGTGAGCCCCACGCGATCTCTCCTTTTGCTCCATAGAACTGCTCGGCCGCCTGCTTCTTCTTGTCCATTTCGTACTCATAGATTCTTGCCTTGAGCACTTTCAGTGCTTTCGCTTTGTTTTTGTGCTGGGAGCGTTCCGCCTGGCACTGCACAACAATCCCGGTCGGCAAATGAACGATGCGTACGGCGGAGTCGGTGGTGTTGACGTGCTGTCCGCCCGAGCCCTGCGCGCGATAGGTGTCGATGCGCAAATCGCTTTCAACGATGTCCACGTCCACGTCGTCGTCCAGCTCGGCAGTAACATCGAGAGCAACAAAAGAGGTATGCCGGCGCGACGCGGAATCGAACGGGCTGATGCGAACCAAGCGATGAACCCCGCGTTCGCCTTTGAGCCGACCGTACGCATACTCTCCAGAAATCTGAAAAGATACGCTTTTAATGCCGGCTTCGTCGCCGGGCTGGTAATCCATGATCTCGACCTTAAAGCCATTTTGTTCGGCATAACGAGTGTACATGCGATAAAGGATATCGGCCCAGTCGCAGGACTCGGTTCCGCCGGCGCCAGCATGCAAACTAAGGTATGCGTTTTTTGAGTCGAGCGGTTCACCAAGAAGCGACTGCATTTCCAAGGTTTGGAAGCTCTCCTCGCAGGCGGCAAGGATCTGTTCAACCTCCGTTCCAGCCAGCTCTTGTCCCGCAGCATCCTCAATCTCAGCGAGCTCAAGCATCACTTCAGAATCGTCAAGCGCCTCTTCAATCTTTTCGAACGGAGTCAAAACCGTTTTTATGATTTTCGATGCCGCAATATTCGCGTTTGCATTTGCCTGATTGTTCCAAAACTCAGGGGCAGCTGCCTCCGCTTCGAGACGGTTAGCCTCGGCACGCTTCTCCACAATGCCTAAATAACCGTGCATTTCGGTCAAGCGCGTGCGCACCGCTTCGATTTTATCCTTAAGTTCTTCAATCATTGGAGTCCTTTATTTCGATCAACCGCCACCCACAAACGTGAGAACTTCGACCGTATCACCGTCGGTAAACCTGAAAGTCTTCCAAACCTTGGAAGAAACGAGAACGCCATCAACCGTGATCGCGGAGTGCTCTGGGACCGCGCCAAGCTCTGCAAGCAGAGCATAAACGGTTCCGTCGCCGCTGTGTTTGAGTGATTTCCCGTTTATCGTGAGATTCATAAAGATTCTGTGGGCAAAAAAAAAGCCGCTCAAAAGGAACGACTTTTTGCTTAAAATGGTGACCCCAACGGGAATCGAACCCGTGTTGCCAGGATGAAAACCTGGAGTCCTAACCGCTGAACGATGGGGCCGCTTTTCAAAAGCGAAAAAACAAGGTACCAAATCTGCAGAATGTTGCAACAGAAAAAAACGTTTTTTTTTAATTCCAATGGTTGGAACTATTTTTTTGCTTTTTTAGGGACAACCATCATGAAGACATTACGCCCTTGCAGACGCGGTGCTTGTTCAACAGTTGCAACCTCGGCGATGTCCTTCTGAACACGTTTCATCAGCTCAAAACCTAGCTCGCGATGAGCGTTTTCGCGCCCTCGGAACATGAGAGAAAACTTAACACGGTTTCCCTCTGCGAGAAACTCGAAGGCGTGGCGAAGTTTTGTGTCGTAGTCGTGATCCCCCACATTCACATGGAACTTCACCTCTTTGAGCTTCACGATGATCTGACGCTTCTTCTGCTCTTTTTTCTTTTTGTCCTGCTCGTACTTGAATCGACCATGATCCATAATTCGGCAGACAGGCGGTTTAGCGGTCGCATTAATTTCAACGAGATCTAGCCCCGTTTCATGCGCCCGGACGAGTGCGTCGCGGGTACGAATGACCCCCATTTGTTCGCCGTCTTCATCGATACAACGAATCTCCGGCACGCGGATCATGTTGTTCATTCTTGGGCCCATCTGACGTTGCGGACGGCCTCTTCCTTTGTAATGCGGATTTGCGATAACTTCCCCCT